>NZ_JASCOP010000033.1:0-34969 GCF_029959395.1 Stenotrophomonas sp. PS02300 | reverse complement strand
GGCGTGTACTACGTCGGGCGCGCGCCGCAGGAACCCAGGTTCGCCGCCGTGGATCGGCCGGCCGCCGTGCCGGCCCGGCCCGGCGATCCGGTGCCGGCCATCACCCTGCCGGACGTGGACGGCACGCCGGTGGACTTCGCCCGCTTCGGTGGCCGCCCCCTGTTGATCAACGTGTGGGCGAGCTGGTGCGGCCCGTGCGTGGAAGAGATGCCGATGCTGGCCGCGTTCGCCGCCGCACAGCCGGCCGATGGCGTGCAGGTGGTGGGGTTGGCCATCGATACGACCGACGGCGTACGCGATTTTCTTGACCGCGTGCCGGTGAAGTACCCGATCGTGATCGAGCAGCCTGCACCCGATGACGCCAGCGTGCGCCTGGGCAATGCGCAGGGGTTGCTGCCCTACACCGTGCTGGTGGGTGCCGACGGGAAGATCGTCAGGCAGAAGCTGGGGCCGTTCGCCGAGGGAGAGGTTGAACGGTGGGTGGGCAGTACCGACCAACGGTCGGTACCTACCGCCGGGGCGCCTACGCGGTAGGTGCCTACCGTGGGTAGGCACGGATGCCCGGTCAGGCGAAGAATCGCCGCAGGTACGTCGCCGTCTTGCCGTCTTTCGAACGGCTCACCTGCTCCGGCGTTCCCGTGGCCACGATCTGCCCGCCCTGCTCGCCCGCCCCGGGCCCCACATCGATCACCCAGTCGGCATCGGCCACCACGCGCAGGTCGTGCTCGACCACCACCACGGTGTTGCCCGCATCCACCAGCCCATGCAGCTGCGCCATCAGCTTGTCCACGTCGGCCGGGTGCAGGCCGGTGGTGGGCTCGTCGAGCACGTACAGGCTGTTGCCGTGCTGGCTGCGCTGCAGCTCGGTGGCCAGTTTGATCCGCTGCGCCTCGCCACCGGACAGTTCCGTGGCCGGCTGGCCCAGCCGCAGGTAGCCCAGCCCGATGTCGCGCAGCAGCTGCAGCGGGCGCTGCACCACCGGTTCTTCGGCAAAGAACGCCAGCGCCTCTTCCACCGTCATCGCCAATACCTGCGCGATGCTGCGGCCGTTCCATTCCACTTCCAGTGTCTTGGCGTTGTAGCGCTGGCCATGGCAGGTCGGGCATGGCGCGTACACGCTGGGCATGAACAACAGCTCCACGTGCACGAAGCCTTCGCCTTCGCAGGTTTCGCAGCGGCCCTGCGCCACGTTGAAGGAGAAACGGCTGGCGCTGTAGCGCCGTGCCTTGGCCATGCGGGTGCCGGCGAACAGCTTGCGCACGTGGTCGAACAGGCCGGTGTAGGTGGCCAGGTTGGAACGTGGCGTACGCCCGATGGGCTTCTGGTCCACGTTCACCAGGCGCTTGACTGCCTTGTGGCCGGCATGCAGGCGGCCGCGGGTGCGCTCGATCCGGCTGGGCTGTGGCAGCTCATCGTCCGCCTCGGGCGCAACCGGCTCATGGCCCAGGTGCTCACCCACCAGCTCCACCAGCGCCTGGCTGACCAGGCTGGACTTGCCCGAGCCGGAGACACCGGTAACCGCGCAGAACGTGCCCAGTGGGAAGCGCGCATCCAGCCCGTGCAGGTTGTTGCGGTGGATGCCGCGCAGCTCCAGCCAGCCGGCAGGCGTGCGTGGGCTGCGGGTGGCGCGGTCGTGATTGCCGAACAGGTACGGTGCGGTGGCCGAGGCGGCGACGCCGCGCAGCCCCTGGGGCTCGCCGCTGTACAGCACCTGCCCGCCGTGCTGGCCCGCACCGGGACCGACATCCACCAGCCAATCGGCGCGGCGCAGCATCTCCAGATCGTGCTCCACCACGAACAGCGTGCTGCCGCCCGCCTTGAGCTGGTCCAAGGCGTCGTACAGGGCTTCGCCATCGGCCGGATGCAGACCGGCAGTGGGCTCATCCAGCACGTACACCACGCCGAACAGGCTGGAGCGGATCTGGGTGGCCAGGCGCAGCCGCTGCAGTTCACCCGGCGACAGCGTCGGGGTGGCGCGGTCCATCGACAGGTAGCCCAACCCCAGCGCTTCGAGCGTGCCGATGCGTTCCACCAGATCGTGGGCGATGCGCTGGGCGGCGATGCGCTTCTCCTCTGACAGGTCCGGGGTGCGGCGCACGTCACTGCTGCCACCGTGCAGCAGCCCGCCCTTCGCCACGCGCTGCTGTTCGGCCTTGCGGCCGGCAGCGCGGCTGCGCGTTGCACCCTTCGCAGGTGCATCGAAGCGGCCCTCCGCTGCCGGCCGCAGTGCGTCGGCCATGGCCGCCAGCGACAGCTGGGACAGCGTGCCGATGTCCATGCCGGCGAAGGTCACCGACAACGCGGCGCGCTTGAGCCGCTTGCCGTCGCAGACCGGACAGACCGTGCCCACCATGTAGCGCGCCACGCGCTTCTTCATCATGGCGCTCTGGGTGGTGGCGAAGGTATGCAGCACATAACGGCGCGCCCCGCTGAAGGTGCCCATGTAGCTGGGCTCTTCCTTGCGGCGCAGCGCGGCACGGGTCTCGGCCGGGGTGAAGCCGGCGTACACCGGCGCCACCGGCTGTTCCTCGGTGAACAGGATCCAGTCGCGCTGCTTCTTCGGCAGGTCGCGCCAGGGAATGTCCACGTCGTAGCCCAGCGTCACCAGGATGTCGCGCTGGTTCTGCCCGTGCCACGCCGGCGGCCACGCGGCGATGGCGCGCTCGCGGATGCTCAGCGAGGGGTCGGGCACCATCGACTGTTCGGTCACTTCATACACGTGGCCCAGGCCATGGCAGTTCGGGCAGGCGCCCTGCGGTGTGTTCGGCGAAAAGTCTTCGGCATAGAGCATCGGCTGTTTCGCCGGATACGTCCCGGCACGCGAATACAGCATGCGCAGCAGGCTGGACAGCGTGGTCACGCTGCCCACGCTGGAGCGCACGCTCGCGGTGCCGCGCTGCTGCTGCAGCGCCACCGCCGGCGGCAGGCCTTCGATGGCATCCACGTCGGGCACGCCCACCTGGTCGATCAGGCGGCGCGCATACGGCGACAACGACTCCAGATAGCGGCGCTGCGCTTCGGCGTACAGCGTACCGAACGCCAGCGAGGACTTGCCGGAACCGGAGATGCCGGAGAACACCACCAGCGCGTCGCGCGGGATGTCCACGTCGACGTTCTTCAGGTTGTGCTCGCGCGCGCCGCGAACGCGGACAAATGCGTTACCCATCTGGGCGGGGGACGGTGCTTTTCGACGTGTGCTCATGGGGAGAAGCATACCGTCGGTGGCGCCGCCCGTTGGGCGGCCCACGTAGACACCGCAATCACGAACCTCTCACGCGACCGCAGGACGAACCCCGCGCACTACCGCAGGCCGCGCCAGCACGAATGCCGCCACCGCTTCGGACAGCAGCGCCGCCTGCCGCTGCATCGCCTGCGCGGACGCCGAGGCCTCTTCCACCATCGCCGCGTTCTGCTGCGTGCTGCGATCCATCTGCAGCAGTGTCCTGCCTACCTGCTCGATCCCCACGCTCTGCTGCTGCGAGGCCGCCGAGATGCTCGCGGTGATCGCGGTGACCTGCTCCACGCTGCCGACGATACGGCGCATGGTGGCACCCGCCTCACCGACCTGGCGGGTACCGACGTTGACCGTCTCCACCGAGGTCTCGATCAGCTGCTTGATCTGGCGCGCGGCATCGGCGCTGCGCTGGGCCAGCAGGCGTACTTCGCCCGCTACCACCGCGAAACTCCGGCCCTGCTCGCCGGCCCGTGCGGCTTCCACCGCAGCGTTGAGAGCAAGGATATTGGTCTGGAAGGCGATGCCATCGATCACCCCGGTGATGTCGCCGATGTGCCGGGAGGAGGCGGCGATGTCGTGCATCGTGGACACGACCTGTGCCACCGCGTTGCCGCCCTGCCCGGCAATGGCGGCGGCATCCATCGCCAGCTGGTTGGCCTGCTGCGCCGACTCCGCGTTCTCGCGCACGGTGGCAGTGAGTTCCTCCATCGAGGACGCGGTTTCTTCAAGATGCGCCGCCTGGCGTTCCGTGCGTTCGGCAAGGTCACGGTTGCCGGCCACGATCTCGCCAGCCGCGCCATTGATCGCCGACGTGGCGTGCTGGATGCGCGCCACGATGTCGGCCAGCTGCGCCACGCTGGCGTTGGCATCGTCGCGCATCTGCGCGAACACGCCCTGGTACTCGCCCTGCATGCGCACGCCCAGGTCGCCATGCGCCAGCCCGGACAGCAGCGCCTGCAGCCCGGCCAGGTTGCCCTGGAAGGTATCCAGCAGGCGGTTGATGCTGACCGCCAGGGTCAGCACGAAGCCCTGCTTGTCGTTCACCGCGATGCGCGCCTGCAGCTGGCCCTGCGCGGCGGCATCCACCAGCGCGGCCACTTCGGTTTCGACCGTGGTTTCCAGCGCGCGGCTGCGCCATTCCACCGCAGCTCCCAGCAGCTGGCCGTGGTCAATGATGGGGTTGATGACCAGCTGGTAGCGGATTCCGCCCTGCTCGATCTCGTGCGTGCTGGCATCGCCGCGCTGCAGCTGCGCGGCGACGCCCGCAAACACCGGATGCAGCCCCTGCGCCGGTTGGCCCTGCCACTGCCCGGGCGTGCATCCCAGCGCACTGCACAGCGCATGGTTGAGGAAGCCGATGCGGCCATCCGGCTCCAGCACCATCAAGCCGGTCTGGGCACTGTCCAGCGCTTGGCGCGCACGGGTGTTATCGCGCGCGGCGGCCCGCTCGGCCTCGATCCGGCCGCGCAGTCGTTCCTGCATATGTCGCAGGCGTTGCGCCAGCTGGCCGAATTCATCGTGGGGGTTATGCACGACCAGCACCGTATCCAGCCGGTCCTCGGCGATGTCCTCGGCGAAGCGCAACGTGTTGGCGATCGGCCGCTGCACCGCCTGCAGGGTCAGCAGCAGCGTGGCGATGAGCAACGCGGCCACCAGCAGCAGCGTGACCGCGAACACCACCGTCATCGCCCTTGCCTGTGCCTGCAGGTGCCCACGCGCGGCCTCCAGCGCCGTTGCCTGCGCACGCTGCACCTGCTCAAGCGACGGCGCGATCTGTGCAGCGGTATCGGCCAGCGACTGCGCTTCCACATCCAGCCCCACCCGCGCGGCGGTGTAGCCAAGCAGTGCACCCTGGTAGCTGTCCATCGCGGCGCGAAGCGTGTCCTGTGCGGCCGCCGGCACGCCCGGCGCCGCCAGCGCCAGTTCGAACGGCAGCTTGGCTTCGCTGGCACGGTCGGCATGGGTCGAGTCGCCGGTGAGCAGCAGCAGCGCTTCCTGCCGGCGGATGGCCTGCCACTGGGCCTCCAGTGCGGGCCGTTGCAGGGCGGCCAGCTCAGCCTCCATCGCAGTGGCGGCGGCCTCCAGCTGCGCGCGCAACCCGACCTCGCCCCGTCCCATTTCATCCACACGTGCGTTCAGCGCGTTGATGCCCTCGGCAAACTCGCCGATGCGGGTAGCCAAGGCTTTCAGTGAAGCCGCATTGCCGTTGGCGGCAGCGGCAAGCTGCAATGCCTCCAGCGATACCTGCAGGCGTTGGCGTGCATTCCGGAGTGCCTCGCGGTCGGCATCGTCGAAGCTCGCCGCGTAACGGGTCTGCAGGCGACGGGCGTCGGCCACCTGGGTACCCAGCAGCGCCATCAGGCTGGTCGCCTGCTGATGGGTGGCGAAGGTGTCGGCGGCGCGTTCGCTGTTGTACCTTGTCCAAGCGTAGACGGCGGCCACCAGCAACAGGCCCGCTGCACAGGCCACCAGGCTGGTTTTCAGCTTGCGTGCCACGCTGAGCCGGCGCAGCGATGCCAGCCAACGCAACAGCGTGCGCCAGGCGGGAAGGGAACTAACACGGCGGGGAACGGCCGACATCACGTACTCCAGGCGGAATGACGCATCGATATCGGCCGAATCTGCATGGACTTTAGCCTTGGCTGCACGCCCTGTCCCATGCATTGCGCGGTGGACACGTTGTAGCGCGCGCAGGCGACCGTACGATGACGGCCGCCCACGCCATTGCTCAGTGCTGCACCGGCAAGGCCAGCACCGCCTGGGTGGACATCACGCTGCCGAAGGCGTCGGCGATTTCAGTCAATGCCGCGCGGTGCAGCAGCTCGGCCGGCAGCGGGCCTTGCCCAGGCAGCGCCTGGATGCTGCGGGTGGCGACCGCATCGGACGCCACGATCACCTCGTACCCCCGCGGCACCGCATCCCGCGCAGCACCGGCCACGCAGGCGTGCGTCATCAGTCCGCTGATGAGCAGGGTGCGGATGCCCTGGGCCTTCAGCTGATCATCCAGGTTGGTACTGGCGAAAACGCTGACCGTTCGCTTGATTACCAAGTGGTGGCGCGGGCCGGGCTGCATGCCGGCGATCAGGGCGGCACCGTCGGTGCCTTCGGCGAAGACAGGTGCGGCCGCCGGGTTCAGGTGCTGCACGTGATACACCGCAATCCCATTGGCGTCTGCCATCCGCACCAGCGCCTGCGCGTTGGCCAGCGCGGAAGCGCCATCGGGAATGGGGAGGCGCCCACTGTAGTACTCGTTCTGGAAATCGATCACCAGCAGCGCGGTGCTGGCCGCGTCCAGCATCTGCGGTGGCAGCGCGCCACTTAGCGCGCGCAGGGTGGGCGCCTCGGCGGCAGGCGTCGCGGTGGCCGGGGACGCCAGGCTCATGCCGGCGAGCAGAGGAAGGATCAACGCGTTCATGCAGGGACTCCGTTGGGGAATGAGCCGGCATTGTTGGGGGCGCCGGGCGCGGCCGACAGTGGCCCAGATGCCATTCCCTGCTAGGATCGGGCCATGTTGCCAGCCCACCCGCACCACGTCGTCGTGGTCGCCTACCAGCAGATCAGCCCCTTCCACCTGGCCGTGCCGTGCACGGTGTTCGGCGAGGACTTGGCCCGGCTCGGCGCACCCCGTTACCGCCTGACCGTGTGCGCCGCCGAACCCGGCCCGCTGCAGACCCCGGCCGGCTTCACCCTTGGCGTCGCGCATGGGCTGGAGGCTCTGGCCGAGGCGGACACCATCGTGGTGCCGGCCTGGCGTGACCCGGCTGAACCGGCACCCCCGGCGCTGCTGGAAGCTCTTCGAGATGCCCATACGCGTGGCGTGCGGCTGGTCGGGCTGTGCCTGGGCGCGGTGGTGTTGGCCCAGGCCGGTCTGCTGGACGGTCGTCGTGCCTCTACCCACTGGGTATTCATGGATGACGTAGCTGCACTGCATCCGTGCGTGCAGTTGCAGCGCGACGTGCTCTATGTGGAAGACGGCACGCTTTTGACCTCCGCAGGTACCGCAGCGGCCATCGACTGTTGCCTGCACCTGGTGCGGCAGGACCACGGTGCCGAGGTTGCCAGCCGCGTGGCACGGCGCATGGTGGTGGCCCCGCATCGCCAGGGTGGGCAGGCGCAGTACATCGAGCAGCCCCTGCCGGTGACCTGCGGCGACGACAGGCTGGCAGCCGTGCTCGAGTGGGCCGCGTTCCATCTTGCCGAACCGCTGGGCATCGATGCGCTGGCCGATCGCGCCCGGATGAGCCGACGCACCTTCACCCGCCATTTCCGCGCCGCCACCGGCACCACCTTCAACCAATGGCTGCTGGAACAAAGGCTGGCACGTGCGCAACGCCTGCTGGAAACCAGCGACAGCTCGCTGGACAGGGTGGCCCAGCACGCAGGCTTCGGCTCCACGGTGTCACTGCGCAGTCATTTCAGCCGTGCGTTTGGCGTGTCACCTGCTGCTTACCGGCGTACGTTCCACGCGGTCACCTAGCGGATCGGGAAGATTGACGCGCGGCCGGTTGCCAGGCACGTGGCTGGCCAGCCAGTCGATGAAACGGGTGGTGCCCAGCACCGCGCCGGGCTCGGGCGTAAGCGTGGTGTCCTTGAGCAGCGCACCGTAGTAGCGCGCCTCGGGATCCGCCACGACCGGACGCTGGTCCTGGTTGAAGTACATCACCCACTCCACCAGTTCGAACAGGCGATGACGCTCCGGGCCCGCGATCTGCACCATGTGGCCGCCAGGCGCTGCGGTGGCAACCTGTGCGACCAGGGCGCCGAGATCGTCGGCGGCCACCGGCTGCACCTTTGCGGGCGCCAGATGCAGCACGTCGCGCGCAGCGACGGGCGGGACCAGCTGGGCCATGAACTCGAAGCACTGGGTGGCACGCACCAGGGTGGCCGGAAGCGGTGCACGGCGGATCAGCGCCTCCTGGATGGCCTTGGCCCGGAAGTAGGCGCTGTCCTGCAGGTAGGGCGTACCCACCACCGACAGGCCCACGTAGTGCGCCACTCCAGCGCGATCACAGGCCGCCAGCAGCTGCGTGGTGGCGCGCTCGAAGTACGTGGTGACATCGGGGTCTTCGAAGATCGGTGCATTGCCCGTATCCACCACGACCTCCGCGCCCTCCAGCACGTCATCCAGCCCGTGCCCGCCAACCACATCCACGCCGGTGCGCCGCGATGCCGCGCGCACGTCGTGGCCTTGCATGGCCAACTGCTCCACCACGCGGCTGCCAATCAACCCGTGACCACCGATGACGACGATCTTCATGTACGTGCTCTAGGTCGGTTACATCACGATGGGACTGGCCGGTGTCTGCGGCACCGGAATGTCGCGCTCATCCAGCAGCAGGCGCAGGTCCAGCTCGATGGAGGTGCACAGCTGCGAGATCGGAATGTCATTGGCGCCACCTTCGAAGGGATTGGCGCTGCTTTCGCCGACCTGGTCCAGCGCGGCATACATCCACGACACCAGCACGCTCAGCGGAATCGCCAGCCACACCATGTGCCCGGCCATCGCCCCACCCACCGTGTCGTTCATGGGGGCCAGCAGGTCGATCATGCCCAGCGGCAGCAGCAGGCACAGGATGCGTACGAAGATCACATTGATCACCGCGTACTGGCGCGGATACGGGTAGTTCTTCAGCCGTTCGCTGCGCGCCTGCTGGTCGTGCAGGTCGCGCAGCACGCGCTGCAGCTCGGCGAAGCTGGCCTGCGGTATATCGCCGGCATCCAGCAGCTGGCGCAGCGATGCGCCCTGCAGCGACAGTACTTCGGTGGCCTTGCCGCCAGCACCCAGGATGCGCGAGCGCTCTTCGGCGGTGACGTACTTGATCAGCTCGGTGTCCAGCGTGCGCACCTTTTCCGGCACGTCGTAGCGCTTGCGGTACTCGATGTTCGGCGCCAGCTGCACGGTCTCCCAGGGCTTGGTTTCGCGCATCTGGTAGCGCAGCGCGGTCAGCCACGCCAGGTGGCGGTACACCAGCCGCCGGGTGTGTTCGGGATGGGCCACGTAGTCACGGCTCATCGTGCCCCACAGGCGGCTCGCCGCCGTAATGGAGGCCCATACCTGCTGCGCTTCCCACAACCGGTTGTAGGTCTGGGTGTTCTTGAAGCCGGCAATCAGCGCCACGCTGGTACCCAGCATGAAGATCACGTTCCACGGCACCGCGAGCCAGTGCAGGCCGCCCAGCTGGTACAGCGCCACCAGCGCCACATCCAGCAGGATCAACAGGTACAGCGGGCGGCGGGTCCACAGCAGGAATTCGGTGAAAGTGTAGGAGCGGCCAGCGTGCATGAGGGTGTTCTCCAGCAGGGGGATGCGCCGCTCAGGGGGCGGCGGTGGGCATCACGCTCACCACGTGGGTGATGCCGTTGCGGAACATCTTTGCGTAGGGGCAGACACGTTCGGTGTTGCGCACCAGCTCGGCGGCCACGCCCGCCTCCAACCCGGGCAGGTACGCTTCCACCTCGGCCGACAGCAGGTACAGGCCGTCGATCGGGTCGCGCGAGAAGGTCACCGCCACCTCGATGCAGGCGTCCACCAGCGCCAGCCCGGCACGGCTGGCCAGCAGGTTCATCGCGCCGTGGAAGCAGGCCGCATAGCCGGCAGCCAACAGCTGCTCGGGGTTGCTGCCGCCGCCTGGCCCGCCCAGCGAACTCGGCAGGCGCAGGTCGAGCGCCAACACGCCATCGTCGGAGACGACCACGCCCGAGGCGCGCCCGTGACCGGTCTCGCCGCCGCTCACCCGCACCCGCCCGGTGTAGAGCGGGCGCACCTCGTCGCCACGGTATTTGTCGAGGACGGCGGGCGACGGCGGCTTTAGGTCGGACATGGCGTTTCCACGAGGTGCGGGCGGACGGGCAATCAGTTGCTGCGGACCAACCCGGACTGCTGCAGCCAGGCATCGAAACCCTGGCGGCCCAGCCACGCCTGTCCGACCGGCACCAGCGTGTCGTGCTGCAGTTGCGCACCGAAGTACGGTGCCTGTACGTCGCCCACCACCTGGCGGGGATCGTGGGTACGATCGAGGAAGCGCTGTGCCAGTTCGTCCATCGGTGCGCGCTCGGGGCCGGCGATCTCCACCACCCCATTGACGGCAGGCTGCAGCGAAATGCGCGCCACTGCGTCGGCCACGTCGTCCGCCGAAATCGGCTGCACCAGCGCGGTGGGCAGGCGTAGCGCTTCACCGGCGGACTGGAGGATGCCCGGCAGGAATTCGAAGAACTGGGTGGAATGGATGATGGTGTAGGCGATGCCCGCCTCGCGGATCAGCGTCTCCTGCGCGATCTTGCCGCGGAAGTAGCCACTGGCCGCCAGCTTGTCGGTGCCCACCACGGAGAGGGCCACGTGATGGCGTACACCGGCCTTGGCTTCGGCGGCCAGGATGTTGCGCCCGGCGGTCTGGAAGAAGGCCAGCACCGCTGCGTCTTCGAACGACGGCGAGTTGGCCAGGTCGATGACCACGTCGGTGCCCGCCATGGCCGCGTCCAGGCCGTCGCCGCTGATGATGTCGATGCCGGTGGAAGGTGCGGCGATGACGATGTCATGGCCGGCCGCGCGCAGGCGGTCGACCACCTTGCTGCCAATGCGGCCGGTGCCGCCGATGACCAGGATCTTCATGTTCTTGCTCCAGGAGGGGAAGGAGGAACCCCGGTGGCCGGGGCATGTGGCGATGCTAGGCAGGCCGCTACGGCGGCAGTAGGTCCGCGCGCGGACGCGCACTGTTGCCTGTCAGGCACCAATGGCGTTCATTGCCACGCGCCGGCATCGACGTCGCGCGCCGGTGCACTGGCCTGCTGCACGCTTTCCCAATGGGTCACCACGTCCAGGTCGAGTGCACGCACCTCGCTGGTGATGAAGTCGATGAACGCGCGGATGCGCTTGGGCAGCTGGCGGCGGCTGAGGTAGCACAGGTAGTGCCCGCGGTCGTCGGCGGCGTACTGGTCCAGGCAGCTGACCGCCAACCCGGCATCCAGCGCGGCGCGCACCTGGTAGTTCGGCAGCTGGGCCAGGCCCTGCCCCTGCAGGACCGCCTGCAGCGCCAGGTCGGCGTCGTTGAACACCAGCGCCGACGCCGGTTCCACGCTCAGCGGTCGCCCTTCCACGCGGAACTCCCACGGCTGCAGCCGCCCGTTGGCCTGGCGCTGGCTGATGCAGGCATGCGCAGCCAGTTCGCCCACGGTGGTCGGCAGGCCGTGCCGCACCACGTAGTCCGGTGCGGCGCAGACCAGCAGCTGCATGGGGATCAGGTGCTTGGCGATGACCTCGCTGTCTTCCAGCACGCCATCGCGGAACGCCACGTCGATCCGGTCGGCGGCCAGGTCCAGGGGGCGCTCCTCCAGCTGCAGTTCGAGCGTGACATCCGGGAAATGGGCCCGGAATGCCGACAGCAACGGCGCGATCACCTTGCGCCCGAAGCCATGCGTGGCACTCACCCGCAGGTGCCCACGGGGCGGCCCGTCGCGCAGGTCGCGCATCTCCTCCAGGGCCTGCAGGATGCGGTCCACGCCCGGTCGGCAGCCATCATGGAACAGCTCGCCTTCGCGGGTCAGCGAGGTCGAGCGGGTGGTACGCAGGAACAGCCGCACGCCCAGCTGTCCCTCCAGTTTCTGCACGCTGCGGCTGACCGCCGAGCGGCCGATGCCGAGCCGGTCGGCCGCGCGCGAGAAGCTGCCCTCGTGGGCCACGGCAATGAACGCCATCACCCCCGCGTAGCTGGCGGAAAAACCGGTGGTGAGCGGGTCGACACCGTCGTCTGCGGTGGCCGGATCAGTCAGGGACATGCGGGCGGCGCTCCAAGGTGGCGCGCATGTGCGCGCAGGCAGGCGTGGGCCGCTTCCAGCCGTTGCCTGCATTCAGCAGCAGGCAACCCCAGCAACGGCATGAGCTCCTCGATCGACGCACCGGCCACGTCATGCAGCAACAGCAGCAGGCGGGCATTGGCAGGCAGCGCCTCCAGCGCAGACAGGAACGTGGTCCACACCTGGTCGGCGGGGCGTGGCAGGCCTGCGGCATCGGCAGTGGATGAGGTGCTCATGCAAGGCAGACGGACCAGCGCAGCGCGCTGTGACAGGTCCCGGCCAACCCGCATGCGGTGCAGTGTCCTGCTCACGGCACTGTCCCTGCGGCGCGTGCTCGTGTTGAATGCCGCCATGGATACCTCCCTCGACCGCTTCACCCAGCTGCGCCCGCGCGTCCTGGGCGTGGCCTACCGCATGCTGGGCTCGATGGCCGAAGCCGAAGATGTCGCGCAGGAGGTGTGGCTGCGCTGGAACGGCACCGACCGCGAGGCGATCGAGAATGCCGAAGCCTGGCTGGTGGCCACCACCACCCGCATCGCCATCGACGAGCTACGCATGGCGCGCCGCAGCCGCGAGCACTATGTGGGCATCTGGTTGCCCGAGCCGGTACTGACCGACGATGCCAGCACGCCCGAGCGCCTGCACGAAGCGGCCAGCGATCTCTCCGTCGCCTTCCTTGCGGTACTGGAACGGCTGGCGCCGGAAGCCCGCGCCGCGTTCCTGCTGCACGATGTGTTCGACCGCGACTATCCGGAAATTTCCAGCATCCTGGGCAAGAGCGAAGCCGCCTGCCGGCAGATCGTGCACCGCGCCCGTACCCGCCTGCGCGAAGAACGCCCGTTGCATGCGGTGCCGCACCGCACCCACCAGCAACTGCTGCAGGCTTTTACCGATGCGCTTGACAAGGGCGACCTGAAGTCGATGATCGCGCTGATGGATACCTCCGCGCAGCTGATCGGCGACGGTGGCGGCTTCGTCAGCAGCTTCCCCAAGCCGATGCTTGGTGGCGCGCGCATCGCCCAGCTCCTGTTCGCCCCCACCCTGCGGCGCCGCGCCGAGCTGCGCATGGTGCCCGCGTTCATCAACGGACGCTTGGGCGTGCTGCGCTACTTTGGCGAACACCTGGATTCGGCGATGTCGTTCGATACCGATGGTGAGCGCATCACCCAGATCCTGGTACAGCGCAATCCGAACAAGCTGGCGCGGATCGTGGCCGCACAACAGCCGGCGCTGCGCTGATGCCCCTGCCTCCTTCGCGCTGGCGTACGCTGCCGCGCAGCTTCTACCGGCGCCACCCCACCGAGGTGGCGCCCGAGCTGCTCAACAAGCTGCTGGTCCGCGACGATGGTCGCGCCGGTCGCATCGTGGAAGTGGAGGCCTATGCCGGTGACCAGGACCCGGCCGCGCATTCGTTCCGCGGCATGACCCCGCGTACGGCCACCATGTTTGGCGAATGCGGCCATCTCTATGTCTACTTCACCTACGGCATGCACTGGGGCAGCAACGCGGTCTGCGGTGAGGTCGGCCAAGGCTGGGGCGTGCTGCTGCGGGCACTGGAACCCGTGCAGGGACTGGACCTGATCCGTGAGGCGCGGCCAGCCATCCGCCGCGACCGCGAGCTGGCCAGCGGCCCCGGGCGGCTGTCGCAGGCAATGGGAATCACCAAGGCACTGGACGGTGCGGACCTGGTCAGCAATGACCGCGGCATCCGGATCGTGTCAGACGGTACGCCACCACCGGAGGATCCGGTGGCCGGGCCCCGGATCGGCATCAGCCGCGCCGTGGAGTTCCCGTGGCGCTGGCATGTGCGCGGGCATTCGCACGTGTCCGGCCGGCGGTCAAAGGCGTAGCGACCAACGGTCGTTACCTACCGGGGTAGCGCACGACCGGTGGTCGTGCCGTGCGCCTTCAGCAGCGGCAGAGGATCATATGCCCCGTCGGCGCCGTAGATCCCCCAATGCAGGTGCGGCGGCGTACCGGCGGCATTGCCACTGTCACCGACGTAACCCAGCACGGTGCCTTCGCTGACCACCTCGCCTTCGGCCAGCCCCTCGCGCCAATCCTCAAGATGCGCGTAGTAGTAGCGCTCGCGCGCTGGCCCCACCACCCAGACCTGGCGACCGCCCAGCCCGCTGTCGCGCACCGCCACCACCACGCCTGGTGCTGCGCTGCGCACCGGGGTACCGCGCTTGGCGAAGATGTCCACCCCGGCATGTGTGCGGTCGCGCCCGCGCGGCGCGCCGAACGTGTCGGCGATGCGCCGTGCCGCCACGCCTTCCACCGGCACCGGCAAGGTAGTGGGCGCAGGCATGCGCGCCAGCTCCCACAGGGCGCGCGGTGCCTTCAGCCATTCGCTGTTCCACAGCGTGAGCAGCGCAATGCCCAGCAGGACGGGCACTGCCAACCAGATGATCCAACGGCGCAGGGCAAACGCACGCGAACGCGGGCGGGCAGTGGCCGCCGTGGCGCTGTCGAACTCGGAGGGGGATCGTGACGTCATGGTCCCAGCATCGCAGATGGCGTGTACACGGCACCACCACGCCGATGCCCGCCCAGCGCCATGACATACTCGGCTTGCAACCGGCGCGCCGTCGCCGCTCCCCGCCAAGGCCGCGCATGTCCGCCACTGCTACCTGCCCCCGCTGCACCACGCAGTTCGAGGGCCGCAAGGCCCTGCTCGGCGGTGGCATCCAACCCTTCCATTCGCCGTTTTCCAGGCGCGATGTCGCCCTGCGGGTGCGCTGCCCCCACTGCCGCCACGAATTCGCCAGCGCTGACGTGCGGCTGTTCGGCGGCCGGCTGTCACTCAACGGCTACCGGGTGGTAGCCGTTGGCCTGCTGGTGGTCTGCGTGCTGCTGGCAATCTACCTGCCACCGCGCTGACCCGCCGGGTTACTGCACCGGCACCGCTTCCGGGAAGGACCAGCGCCCGTCGAGAATCTCGGCGCGTGGCCGGTACAACCGCACCATGTAGTTCCAGCCGGGTGTAGTGGGCAGGCAGGTGGGCACCTGGCCATCGCAGCCACCGAACTGGATGTCCACGGCGCCGTCTGCATTCTTCTTTGCCGTCAGGTTGTTGAGCGAATAGGCGTTCTGCGCGTTCTTGTCGTAGTAGCCCTTGGCGTTGTAAAGGCTTACCGACCAGAACCCATCCACCGGGACATCGGCGACATGCAGTCGGTACACCGTCTTTCCATCGTTGTTGGTCGGCGTCACGTTGAGGTAGATCGCTTCGCTGTCCGGGTTGCCACCCCACGCCGTCGCGGCACCGATCACGCGCCGGACGGGGTCTGCCGTCTCGCGCGTGCCGAACATGCGGCGCGCATCCGGCAACGTTGAGCCCAAGGTCACCAGTGCGTCGCGCACCTTGTCCTGGCTCACCGTGTCCCACTTGGGAACCTCGAAGCTGCCCGGCGCGGCCTGTTGGACCTTGATCGCATCCTGCAGGGCATGCACCTTGGCCACGTCCTCAGGATTGTTGGGATCCACCAGCGTGCGGAAGCCAACGACCACATAGCGGGTACCGTCCTTGCCACGGCTGAGCGTGTAGGCGCCCGGTTTGTAGTTCACCTGGGTGGTGTACTGGTCCTCGTCGATGACCTGCATGGACATGAAGCGATCACCGGCATCCGGGAGGGTGATGGTGACCGGTCCGGCATCCAGGTCGAACACCGCGCTGGAGTACAGGGTGTCCCGGTTCAACCTCACCACGGTCTGGTTGTCGATCGATGCCGGTTCGCGGTGGTGGAAGATCTTGCCCAGGCCTCCTTCCTTCACCAGGGAGGCAAAGTACCGGTCGGATTCGGCGCGCACGAAGTTGTCGGCGGTGACGGGCACGCTTCCTGGCTCGGGCGCGGTCGCCACGCGCGCCGGGGTTTGCGCCGGCGCGGTCGGGGCAGGCGCAGGAGCAGGCGTTTCCGCAACGGTGGGGGAAGCCGCTTCGGGCTCACGTCGGCAGGCGGATAAAGCCACGGTCACCGCCAGGGCCACCACGGCCAGGGCAAGGCGGTTGTGTCGCAGGATGGCGTTGCTCACGGCAGGATCTCCAACCACGGGTGTTGGAGCGTAGCAATGGCCGGTCTGACCAAAAACCGTACTTCTACTGCGTTCCGAGACCGGAGTTGATGAAGATGGCGACTACAAGGCTTTCCGCAGTGTTGACACGATGAAGCAGACCATCAGGTCATCCCCCGTCTGCACACATCCATGAGCCCTCCCGTTTCATCATCCACAAGCAAGCTCATCCTGGTGGTCGAGGATGAAATCGAACTCTCACGTTTGTTCATCGAAGTACTGAGCGGCGCCGGCTACACCGTGATCCCAGCCTACTCGGTCACCGATGCGCTGTTTGCCCTGGCTGACCAGCCCTTCGATGCCGCCATCCTCGATGTTGAACTGCGCGACGGCGCGGTGTTCCCGGTGGCTGATCGGCTTGCGCGGCTGGGTACGCCATACCTGTTCGCATCGGCCGTGTACCTGCAGGCCATTCCGAGCGCGCACAAGGGCATCCCCTTCGTTTCCAAGCCTTTCGAGATTGATCAGCTTCTTTCCCACGTGGACCGGGCCATCAGGACAGGCAAGGCCGCATAAAACCCGCGTCGCGCAAGGCACTAGACGACCGGTCTAATCGGGTATAGAGTGCGTTCCATGAGCCCGCCCCCAGCCACTGACACCCTCGATGTCCGCGACAAGATCCTGGCCACCGGCCAGCGGATCATGGGCGGCAAGGGCTTCTCAGCGGTAGGCCTCAATGAGGTGCTCTCCGCTGCCGGCGTGCCGAAAGGTTCGTTCTATCACTACTTTGGTTCCAAGGAAGCCTTCGGCGAGGCGTTGCTGGAAGACTATTTCTCGGCCTACCTGGCAGATATGGATCGCATCTTCAGCCAACCCCGCAAGAGCCGCGCCCAGCAGCTGGATGCCTATTTCAAGGCATGGATGGACAACCAGTCCTTCGAGGATTGCCAGGGCAAATGCCTGGCGGTGAAGCTTGGCGCTGAAGTGGCCGATCTTTCCCAGAGCATGCGGGCAACGCTGCAGCGCGGTACCGCGGGCATCATCGGCCGCTTGGCGCAGGTGCTGGACGCAGGCGTCCAGGAAGGCTCGCTGTCGTTCTCCGGCACCCCGCAGGCCGTGGCGCAGAGTCTCTACGAGCTGTGGCTGGGCGCCAGCCTGATGGTGAAGATCGTCCGCAGGCGCCAGCCGTTCGACAACGCATTGCGCACCACCCACTCCCTGATCCGCCCCGCCGCCTGACCCGTAGCGGGGAATGCCTCACGCCCCCTTGGGGTTTTTTTCACGCCGGCCTTCTAGACGACCGGTCTACTGTAATCCTCCACTTACCCAGGAGCACCCCAATGAATGTACTGATCGTCCTGACATCACACGATGAACTCGGCTCCACCGGCCGCAAGACCGGCTTCTGGCTGGAAGAGCTGGCCGCGCCCTATTACGCCTTCCAGGATGCCGGCGCGAAGATCACCCTGGCCTCGCCGAAGGGCGGGCAGCCGCCGCTGGATCCCAAGAGCAATGAACCGGACTTCCAGACGGACCTGACCCGCCGGTTCGAGGCCGATGCCGCCGCCACCGCGCAGCTGGCCAACACCGTGCGGCTGGACAGCGTCTCGCAGGCCGACTTCGATACCGTGTTCTACCCCGGTGGCCACGGCCCGCTGTGGGACCTCGCCGAGGACCGCCACTCCATCGCGTTGATCGAGTCGTTCATTGCCGCCAACAAGCCGGTCGCGCTGGTCTGCCACGCACCGGGCGTGCTGCGCCACGTCAAGGCCGCTGACGGCAAGCCGCTGGTGGAAGGCAGGAAAGTGACCGGCTTCACCAACAGCGAAGAAGCCGGGGTCGGTCTCACCGACGTGGTGCCGTTCCTGGTCGAAGACACCCTCAAGGCGCTGGGCGGCGATTACTCGAAAGGCCCGGACTGGGGCTCGTACGTGGTCAGCGATGGCCTGTTGATCACCGGGCAGAATCCGGCTTCGTCCGGCGAAACCGCGACAACCCTTCTGCAGCAGCTGCCCCGGTAGGGTCGGCTCCCAAGCGACCGGCGATAGCCTCTCAACGCCCGGTAACGCATGAAACGCGGCGAAGCAGCGCTTCGCCGCATCCCGCGTCCAGCAGTCAGCCCGTTGCACCCACGATTTCGCCATCTTCCTTGGTAAACGGCGTCGAGATCGGCGGCAGGATCTCCAGCACGACCTCCGACGGCCGGCACATGCGCGTACCGAGCTCGGTCTGCACCAACGGCCGCTGGATCAGGATGGGGTGCGCCAGCATCGCATCCAGCAGCGCATCGTCGCTGAGCGAGGCATCATCCAGGCCCAGTTCCAGATACGGCTTCTCCTTGGAACGGATGGCGCCGCGCACGCTCAAACCGGCCGCGGCGATGAGCTCGACCAGGCGTTCGCGGGTCGGCAGCGTGAGTAGATACTCGATCACCTCCGGCTCGATCCCGGCATGCCGGATCAACGCCAGCGTGTTGCGCGAGGTCCCGCACCTGGGGTTGTGATAGATGACAGCGTTCATGCACTTTCCTCATTCAAAACGGATTCAACGACGCCGGCCGCGGCCGCCAGCGCGGCCGCCTCGGCGGCGCCCTTGCGCTCGCTGTAGCGATCCACCAGGTAGTCACTGCGGCCGCGTACCAGCAGGGTGAATTTGACCAGCTCTTCCATCACATCCACAACGCGGTCGTAATAGGCCGACGGCTTCATTCGTCCGTCCTCGTCGAATTCCTGCCACGCCTTGGCCACTGAAGACTGGTTGGGAATGGTCACCATGCGCATCCAGCGGCCCAGTACGCGCAGCGCATTGACCACGTTGAATGACTGCGAACCACCGCAGACCTGCATTACGGCGAGCGTTCGCCCCTGGGTGGGGCGCACGCTGCCCTCTTCCAGCGGCAGCCAGTCGATCTGGTTCTTGAACACCGCCGTCAGCGTTCCGTGCCGTTCCGGACTGATCCATACATGGCCCTCGGACCACAGCGATGCCTGGCGCAGTTCCTGCACTTTGGGATGGGTGGCCGGAACGGCATCAAGCATCGGCAGTTCGTGCGGATCAAACAGCCGTGTGTCTGCACCGAGATGTTCCAGCAACCGCTGCGCCTCCAGCGCCAGCTTGCGGCTGAACGATTGCGGCCGCAGCGACCCATACAGGATGAGGATGCGCGGGCGATGCGGCGGCGCGGTTCCCGCTTCAAGCGCGGCGACCGAAGGAATGTCCAACGCACCCGGGACCAGATTGGGGAAGTTTTCCACGCCTTGTCCTGCTTCGATATTTCCATTATTCTAGAATTATGGAACATAAGCGCGCAACCACTGCCTTGGCGGCCCTGAGCCATGCCACCCGCCTCTCCATTTTCCGCCTGCTGGTGCAGGCCGGCAGCAACGGCAAGCTGGCCGGTGATATCGCACAGGCGTTGAACCTGCCTGGCGCCACCCTGTCCTTCCATTTGAAGGCACTGTCGGCAGCCAAACTGGTCACCGCAGAGCAACGTGGCCGGGCCATCTGCTACCGGGCCAACTTCCAGGCGATGGGCGCGCTGGTCGCCTACCTCACCGAAAACTGCTGCGCCGACGATCAGCCCGTTGATCGGCCCGGCTGCTGCTGAACGGCCTGCGTCGAACATGGCCAACGAACCGGTCCGCCTGTCTTTCCTTGATCGCTATCTCACGCTGTGGATATTCGCCGCGATGGCGATCGGCGTGTGCCTGGGGGCGCTGTTCGATGGCATCCCTTCTGCGCTCAACAGCCTGTCGATAGGCACGACCAACGTTCCGATTGCCTTCGGCCTGATCCTGATGATGTACCCGCCGCTGGCCAAGGTGAAGTACGAAGCGCTGCCAGAGGTGTTTGCCGACAAACGCGTGCTGGCACTGTCGCTGGTGCAGAATTGGATCGTGGGGCCGTTCCTGATGTTCGGCCTGGCCGTACTGTTCCTGCGCGATTCCCCCGAGTACATGACCGGCCTGATCCTGATCGGGTTGGCGCGCTGCATCGCCATGGTGCTGGTGTGGAACCAGTTGGCCCGGGGCGACAGCCAGTACGTGGCCGGGCTGGTGGCCTTCAACTCGATCTTCCAGATCGCGCTGTTCAGCGTGTACGCCTGGTTCTTCCTGTCCTGGCTGCCACCGCTGTTTGGCCTGCAGGGCAGTGTCATCGACGTGAGCATGTGGACCATTGCCGAGGCGGTGCTTATCTACCTGGGCATTCCGTTCCTGGCAGGCTATCTCACGCGGCGCTGGCTGAAAGCGGCCAAGGGCACACAGTGGTATGAGCAGCGCTTCCTGCCCGCGATCAGCCCGATCACCCTGGTGGCGCTGCTGCTGACCATCGTGGCGATGTTCAGCCTGAAGGGCGGCGACGTGCTGCGCCTGCCGCTGGATGCGATACGCATCGCCATCCCGCTCACGCTGTACTTCATCATCCAGTTCGTCATCAGCTTCTTCATGGGCAGGCTCATTGCCAGGGATTACCCAAGAACGACCGCGATCGCCTTCACTGCTGCCGGCAATAATTTCGAACTCGCCATTGCGGTGGCCATCGCCGCGTTCGGGCTGGCCTCGCCGGTGGCCTTCGCCGCCGTGATTGGACCACTGGTGGAAGTGCCGGTGCTGGTGCTGCTGGTGCAGGTGGCGCTCCGTCTTGGCAGCCGATACTTCGCGACGGGCGCGGCGACCTGATGTTCTCGCACATCACCGATGTATTCCCGGGCCTCATACGTCCGTATGACGCCATCGAACCGGTGGACGGTCGGGCGCATACCCGGAGATAGCTGTGGTCCGGTACGCCCGCGTGGATAGTGGAGCTGCACCCGTTGCAGCCCCTTCCCACAGGAACGCCACCATGTCCGACATCATCATCACCGACCGCCAGCTTTCCTCCTCTGCCTACAGCGCCGTCATCAACGCGCCCATCGAACAGGTGGACATCGCCGACTGGCTGTTCAACCTGCCCGAAGCCGAGTACCAGCGCTGCTGCCCGCCCGACCACATCTCCGCCGGCAGCACCACCACCGATGATGGCCGGCGCATGTCGATCAACGTCGAGATGATCGGCAAGACCCTGATGGTGCAGCACTACGTGGCCGAGATCGCCACGCCCAGCCTGTGCCGCATGGTGTCCACCTCCGATGCGTTCACGCCCAACGGCCGCACCCGCGTGCAGGTGATCTGGACGCTGAGCGTGAAGAAGATCGACGAGAACACCTGCGAGTACACCAACAGCGTGGTCGCGCACCCCACCCAGGCGTTCCTGGATTTCATCGCCGAGCACGGCACGCCGTTCGAGCAAGCGGCCGAAGCACGCCAGCGCGATGGCGGCGACCACAACGGCCGCGAAACGCCGCTGTTTGCCGCCAGCATCGAGCGGCGGGCGCTGGGCCTGGCCACCGCCTGGGCGGCCTGAGCGGGTCTGGCCCGCGCATGGGTGCAATTGCCGCAGGCCGGATGCCAGAATGGCCTCCGCGCTGCCGAGTGATTCGATGGATCGACCATGCTGAGCCAGCACCTGTTGTTCTTCTTTGCCATGCTCGGTGCCTTCAATGGCATCGGGCTGGCATCGTTCCTGTGGTGGCGGGCGCGGGGCGAGGCGCCGATGCGCTGGCTCTCGCTGCTGATCCTGGCGGTGGGCGTGCGCACCGGCAAATCGGTGGCGTTCTATTTCTGGCCGGATATTCCGCGCATCGTGCTGCAGTTCGGCCTGACCGCCTGCTTCTTCATCGGCCCGTGCCTGTTCTTCCTGGTCCGCGCATGTCAGCGCGATGTACCAGGAGTTGATCGTCTTGACCGCTGGCATGTCACCGCACTGCTGGTGCTCGCAGTCGGGGTGAACCTGTTCGTGCCCTACACCGGCCATCCGGCGCTGTGGCGGCATGTGCTCACCCCCGGCATCAACTACGCCTGGCTGGGCTACCTGCTGTTGACCACGGTCCAGCTGTACCGCCATCGCACCCGGCTGGCGGGCGCTCCCACCGGGCCTCTGCTGCTGGGTGCGCTGGTCGGGGTATGGATCATCTGGGTCGCCTACTACACCGCCGGCTACACCTCTTACATCGTGGGTGCGCTGTCCTTCACCTTCGTGCTGGCGCTCAGCGTGGTGGTGTACCTGCGCCAGCGCACCGGCCAGGCCACGGTGGAGCCCTACCAGGACCGCCGCATTGCCGCGCCGGAGGCGGCGACCCAGCTGCAGGCCCTGGCCGCGCTGATGGAGAAGGAGCGGCTGCACCTGGACCCCAGCCTGACCCTGCCCCGGCTGGCCCGCCGGCTGGGCATGCCCCAGACCCGGCTGTCGCAGCTGCTCAACGACAACAACCAGACCTCGTTCAAGCAGTACCTGGCACAGCTGCGGGTGCTTGAAGCCAAGGCACTGCTGCGCCAGCTGCCTGCCAAGCCGCTGGAGCTGGTCGCCGAACAGGCCGGCTTCCAGTCGATGTCCACCTTCCACAGCGCCTTCAAGAAGCACGAGGGCATTACCCCGGCAGCGTTCCGGGCTGCGGCAACCGTCTCCTAGAATCGATTCCAGCACTCCGGGAAGTGCTCGCAGGATATTGATCTGAAAGCGGTTGGCTAGCGTAGCGGCTCCTCCCTGCGAGCCACCGCTCATGCCCACTTCCCGCTACCTGCTTTCCCTGCTGCTCCTGCTCATCTGCAACCTCACCGGCGGGGTCTGCCTGGCCGACGCGGCCGCCGAACCGCGCGGCGCCGATCAACAGCGCGTCCTGTTCATCGTGTCCAGCAGCAAGGTCCACGGGACCTCCACCCTGCCCGCCAGCGTCAGCTTCGGCGAGGTCGTGCATGCCTGGGATACGTTCCATGCCGCCGGCTATGCCGTGGACTTCGTCTCGCCCGACGGCGGCGACGTGCCGATCCTGGACGCCTACGTCGGCGACGAGGTGGAAGCGCGCCTGGAGGACGCGCGCATCATGACCGGCCTGCGCAACACCGCCACCCCGGCCCAGATCGATCCCGCCCGCTACCGTGCCGTGTACTACGTCGGTGGCAGCAATGCCATGTACGGCGTGCCGGAGAACGCCGCCCTGCAGCGCATCGCCCTGCACGTGTATGAGCGCAACGGCGGGGTGGTGTCGGCAGTCTGCCACGGCACCGCCGGCATCGTGAACCTCACCCTGGCCGGCGGCCAGAACCTGCTGGCCGGCAAGCGCGTCACCGGGTTCCCGGAACAGCACGAGCAGCAGGACGCAGCCTACTTCCAGCAGTTCCCGTTCCTGATGGGCCAGACCATCAAAGCGCGCGGCGGTCTGTTCAGTGCCATCGACAGCGAGGCGCCCTACATCCAGACCGACGGCCGCGTGGTCACGGGCCAGAACTACGCCTCCGCGAAGCCCGTGGCCGAAGCCGTGGTCGAGGTCCTGCGCACGCTGGCCGCACAGCCGAACAGGCCGGTCGCGGCAACCAACTGATCGCCGAGTGCGACTGCCCAACTACACCAACAACACCCAGGAAATCCATGAACACCATGCTCCGATCCCTCTGCCTGTCCGCCGCCCTCGTCCTGAGTCCCACCGCCGTGATGGCGCAGACCTCAGACCGTGAGGCGGTCGACCAGGTCATGCAGACCATGATGCGCGGCTTCGAAGCCGGCGACCCAGCGCTGATCCTGCAGGTGCTGAACAAGGACGGCGTGGTGGTGGGCTATTCGCCCGTCACCAAGGCCCTGTCCCAGATAAGCGCGGAGGAGTGGGCCAAGGGCTTCCCGGGCAAACCCGCCGACGACGAAGACAAGCGCCATCGCCGCTACGAGATCCTGGACGTGACCGAAACCGGCGCGCAGGTGAAGGTGATGCTCGACTATCCGCGCTGGGACGGGGTCGACTACCTCGCGCTGGCGAAGATCGACGGCAAGTGGATGATCATCAGCAAATCGTGGAGCGGCAAGAGCAAGCCGGCCGCACCGTAAGGCATTGAGGGCGCCAAACGGCGCCTTCAACCTATTCCGCGCCACTCGCCTCGCGCCTTGGCCTGTTGGTACCAGTCGACCATGCCAAGGTCATCAAGCCCATACTCGCCCCGGTTGGATTTCCAGACCATGGGAGGATCCAACCTGCGCAACGCCTCCAGAGCTCCTTGGACAGACGTGGTGGTTGTCTTTTTTCCAATCAGGTCACCGATCGCCTTGAGCGTAGTGGCACCGTAGGGGCTGAAGGCATCGCCGCTCTCCATGAGTACCGTAAGCACGGCCTTCTGCGTCGAAGTGCGGGCGGCGAAGCAGTCGGCATAGCGCACATGCTCGGCGCGTACTATCGCCTGGGCGTGGTCGAGCACCGACGCTTCGAACGTCAGCCCGCCCTGTGTCACAGGGTTGAGCGCGCCGCCGATGGCATCGTCCAGCACCTTGGGTCTGCGGCCGAGGATGTCGAACGCATCGCTGAGCACGCCGATGTTGAGTGAGCCCAATTTCGGGTTGCTCTGTGCGAGCAGCCCACTGAGCCATCCAACGTAGTACCCGTCGAGCAAGGGAAGCAGCTTCACCTTTGATCCGTAGAAGGCGGCCGCTTTGGAATTTGTAAGTCGGCTCAATTTGTCCCGGTCCGAACCCGACATGACCAGCATGAGGCGGATGTCATCGGGCTGGTTGAGGGTGTCGCGTGCGGCCTTCAATTCCTTCAGCACATCCTCGCCACGGGGGCTGACGGTTAGATGCTGCGCTTCATCGAGGATCAGCGCGATGGGCCTGCCGGTCGCCTCGCCCAGTTCGCGCAGCGCAGCCATGAGCGATGAGCCAGGTGTCTTTCCGATCTGGGCAGGATCGAATGCCAACGACGATCCCCCCGCTCCGATCTGCACCTTGGTCAGCTTGGCACGCTCGGCCATCCGGGCAACGAAGCCTGCATTGCCGAGCAGCGCGCGGCTGATTTCAGCGTACAGCATCTCCGCCGGGTCAAGCTGCAGGTTCATCCAGAAGTCCAGGTAGATCACTTCGGCCCCCATGGCTTCCAGAGCCGGCCGCAGATCGCCTTTAAGGAATGTCGACTTGCCGGTGCGACGCGGCGCAGCAAGGAACAGACCATCCGCGTCGCTGTTCCACTTATGGCGCCCCGAAACGGAGGCGGCCATCTGCGCCGCAAGCTCGGGACGCTCGAATCGCAACTTGCCGGTCATTACACACCAATTATCAGGCGGCTTTGTAAATTACAAAGCAGCGAAGTAATTGAGTAGTAATTCGCTGGTCATGCGCGCTTCTGCAGGCGGCGCTCCACTGCAAAACAGCGCCTAAGACGTTGTTTTTCCTGAACCTTCATTTCCCGCACCTGAAAGCATGCAGCTGCGTTTGAAATAACGGTCAAAAGACCAATCACGTCATGACCGAGCCCTGCTCCGACACCATCAACCGCGCTTGATCACCGTGCCGATCAAGCGCTCCAACTCACCCTCTGCTGCAGTCTGCTCCACCGATCCAGCAGCAACCGCCTCCGACAGCGACTCCGCAGCTCCAAGAATCGCCCAGTAACCAGCGTCTGGTACGTCGCCCTTTGTCGCAAATCCGCCCAGCCATTCCGCGCACTTCGCAATGAAGTCCTGCTGGTAGCGGCGCTTCACTTCCATCAACTCCGGCGAACCCGCCAGGGCCGCGAGAATTCCCTGGATCTCGCTTCCCTGCGACAAAACGCAGTCGATGTAGCCACCGGCGATCGCCTGCGCACGATCTCTCAACTGCGCCTTCGCCTTGCCGATGCGCTCTTCAAACACTGCCGTCTGGCGTTGGTCGTAGTCCTGGTAAAGCGCGGCCAACAGCCCGTTGCGGGTGACGAAGTGGTCATACGCCACCGGCTTGGTGACGCCCGCCGCTTCGGCCAATCGCCCCAGCGAAAGTGCGTCGGTGCCCTCCTCCCCCACCAGCGCCCACGCCACATCCAGCAACTGGCGGGCGCGTTGCTCGCGCGGCAGGCGGCGGCGGGGTGATTCGGGACGGGCAGGCATCGGCGGGGACACGTCAGGCAGCAGCAGAAGCCCCAATGGTACGACCGATACCGGCGGCGGTATGCAGGTGGGCCTGTGCGGTTCCGCTGTCCGATTCAAGCATCAGCGTGGATGACTGCACGCGCGCGCCGCAGTAGTCGAAAATGCCCATGTCGATCTGGGTCTTCATGGCGGTACCGTAGCCGCGCCGCTCGATCATGCCGGCGTCCGCGCCGCCCAGGCCGACCAGATGCACCTGCAGGTGCTGCAGCTTCTTGGCCACCTTGCCATCGGCACCATCCGCATACGCCCAGCCCTGGGTGAACACCCGGTCGATCCAGCCCTTGAGCAGCGCCGGGAACGACCACCAGTACAACGGATAGACCAGCACCAGCGCATCGGCCCGATCAAGGCGGGCGTGCTCGGCGGCTACGTCGGCCGGCGGCGCTGCCGTCTGGCGGAACAAGGCATTGTCGGCCGGGTTGAAGCGGGGGTCGAAGCCCTCCGCCGCCAGGTCGGCGACCTCGATGGTGTTGCCGTTACTGGCGGCGAGGATGGCATCGCCGATGCGGTTGGACACCGCATGGGTGAGCGAGCCGGGCTCGGGGTGGGCTACTACGATCACGCTGTGCATGGGGAAGACTCTCGAAAGACGTTACCTACCAAAGGTAACATCAGCCTTTCGGATCACCAGTGCCATGGGCGGAACGCTGGAGTTGCATTGGTCGCTTGACGCGATTCTGCCTTTGCCCGCGCGACCTGGCGCGGGCTGCAGCGGACCGACCGTCAGTAGACAGTCGTGTTGTGCAGCGTCACCTTCTCGCCCTCGCGTTCCAACGCATCCCGCGCGAACTGCTCCGCATCCAGGGCGACGATCCGGCAGCCTTCCAGGTCCGGTTTGAGGTTCACCACGTCCCCGCTCAGCTGGAGAAACGTCGGCAGGCGGGCGACGCGGGCGTTCTTGGAATAGAAATCGGCGTCATGGCCGCGCAGCACCACTGCGTGCCCGCCGAGCTCGCCGGCTTCCTTCTGCAGCTTTGCGAAGGCCTTCCTGTAGCTCACCGGCGAGGGGTTCATGCCGGTACGCTGGTTGGGCTCCTTGCTGCCCAGCTTCACCGTGACCCGGCCGAACCGCTCCGCCACGCAGGTGGGCGGCACCGACTTGAGCAGCTCCACCGGCTCCGGCGGGCGGGCGTGGGCTGCACCGGCAGCCATCAGGCACAACACCAGCACTGCACTCCGTTGCATGGGTGGCTCTCCTCGGGTTTCAGCCGACCATAGCGCACGGTTCAGCGGCGGTCGAGATGCGACATCCCCTGCGCGCCAAGCGGTGTGCCGCAAATTCAAACAAACGATTGAAACGCACGTAACTTCGCCGAACTGGACACGATCCACCGGTTCCGCCAGACTCCGCCCTTTCCTATTCCTCGGCACCCATGGCGAAACTGCTGGTCCTGCATGGCCCCAACCTCAACCTGCTCGGTACGCGCGAGCCGGGCGTGTATGGGCACACCACGCTGGCGCAGATCGACCAGGCCCTGCTGGCCCAGGCGCAGGGCGCCGGGCACGTGGTGGAAAGCCTGCAGTCCAACGCCGAGCACGTGCTGGTGGACCGGGTACAGGCTGCCCGTACCGACGGTACCACCTTCATCCTGATCAATCCGGCCGCGTTCACCCACACCTCGGTCGCCCTGCGCGATGCGCTGGCGGCGGTGGATGTGCCGTTCATCGAGATCCACCTGTCCAACCCGCACGCCCGCGAACCGTTCCGCCAGCACAGCTACTTCAGCGACAAGGCGGTTGGCGTGATCTGCGGCTTTGGCGCCGACAGCTACCGCTACGCGATGGACGCGGCGCTGGTGCGGCTGGCCGCCGCCTGACACCTCATTGACCCGAGCGCTCCGCGCTTCCCACCACACTGACATCAAACACCAGAGGCCCCTATGGATCTCCGCAAAATCAAGAAGCTGATCGACCTGTTGGAAGAGTCGAACCTCGCCGAAATCGAAATCAAGGAAGGCGAAGAATCCGTCCGCCTGTCGCGCGCCCCGGTGTCGGGCTACGGCATGGTGCAGGCCCAGCCGCAGATGATGATGGCCCCGGCCCCGGCGCAGCCGGCCGCCCAGGCGATGCCGATGCAGTCGCCGACCGAAGCCTCCACCGGCGGTACCGCCAAGCCGGGCCCGGCGCTGCCGGACGGCCACGTGCTGCGCTCGCCGATGGTCGGCACGTTCTACACCTCGTCCGCACCGGACAAGCCGGCCTTCGTCACCATCGGCCAGCAGGTCAAGGCTGGCGAAACGCTGGCGATCATCGAAGCGATGAAGATGTTCAACCCGATCGAAGCCGATGCTTCCGGCACCATCGTGGCCATCCTGGCTGAAAACGGCCTTCCGGTCGAATTTGACCAGCCGCTGTTCGTGATCGGCTAAGGATCCGTCCATGCTCGACAAAGTCGTTATTGCCAACCGAGGGGAGATCGCGCTGCGCATCCTGCGCGCGTGCCATACCCTGGGCATCCGCACGGTGGCCGTGCATTCCACGGTCGACCGCAACCTCAAGCACGTGGCCATGGCCGACGAGTCGGTCTGCATTGGTCCGGCGCCGTCGCCGCAGAGCTACCTCAACATTCCAGCACTGATCGCCGCGGCGGAAGTCACCGATGCCCAGGCCATCCACCCGGGTTACGGCTTCCTGTCGGAGAACGCCGACTTCGCCGAGCGCGTGGAAGAATCCGGCTTCATCTTCATCGGCCCCAAGGCCGACACCATCCGCATGATGGGTGACAAGGTCGAAGCGATCCGCGCAATGAAGGCCGCCGGCGTGCCGTGCGTGCCGGGTTCGGGCGGCCCGCTGGGCGAAGACATCGTGGCCAACACCAAGATCGCCCGTGAGATCGGCTACCCGGTCATCATCAAGGCGGCCGGTGGCGGCGGCGGGCGCGGCATGCGCGTGGTGCATGCCGAGGCCTCGCTGAAGACCTCCATTGAAACCACCAAGAGCGAGGCCAAGGCCGCGTTCGGCAATGGCGAGGTCTACATGGAGAAGTTCCTGGAGAATCCGCGCCACGTGGAAATACAGGTGCTGGCCGATGGCCAGGGCAACGCCATCCACCTGGGTGAACGCGACTGCTCCATGCAGCGCCGCCACCAGAAGGTGGTGGAAGAAGCGCCGGCACCGGGCATCAGCGCCGAACAGCGCGAAGAGATCGGCAAGGTCTGCACCGAAGCGTGCGTGCGCATCGGTTACCGCGGCGCGGGCACCTTCGAGTTCCTCTACGAAGACGGCCGCTTCTACTTCATCGAAATGAACACCCGCATCCAGGTGGAGCACCCGGTAACCGAAATGGTGACCGGTATCGACCTGGTGGTGGAGCAGCTGAAGATCGCCGCCGGCCACAAGCTCAGCATCAAGCAGAGCGATGTGGTGCTCACCGGCCATGCGATCGAATGCCGCATCAATGCCGAAGATGCCGAAACCTTCGTGCCGAGCCCGGGCCAGATCACCGCGTTCCACCCCCCGGGTGGTCCGGGTGTACGCGTGGATACGCACATCTACGCCGGCTACCGTGTGCCGTCGAACTACGACTCGATGATCGGCAAGCTGATCGTGCACGGGCCGGATCGTGAAACCGCCATCGCGCGCATGCGCGTGGCGCTGAGCGAAATGGTGGTGGACGGGATCAAGACCAACGTGGCGCTGCAGCAGCGGATCATGCGTGACAAGGGCTTCCAGGCCGGTGGGCAGAACATCCACTACCTGGAGAAGCGCCTGGCCGAGCGCAAGAACAAGTCGATTGCATTGACCTGATCCTGCTGGTGGTGGGTTGAACGGAAAGGCGGGCATTGCCCGCCTTTCTGCTTTCCGCGTTTTTCAATCTCGCAAGGGGATGGCCAGCAGGGTTTGGGCGCCGAGGGTCCCCATGGCCTGCCGTGCCGCGCCCAGTTCCTCCAGGTGCAGCTCACCGGGTGTCTTGCCGACGACCTTGAAAAGAACGTTGTTGCCGATCATCACCTGCGCTTCGTCCTGCAGCGAGAGCAGCCCGGTGGGATGGGCATGCTGGCGCATGGCGAGGGTCACCAGCGTAGTGGCCCCCTGCACGCTGTTGCTGCTGGCTGCAGCGGCGGCATGCACGGCACGCCCGCGGTCGCCGCTGGCCACCAGGAACGTGCGGCTGTACAGCGTCTGCCCTTCCTGCAGGCCGGCAAACTGCGCGGCATCCAGCGCCAACGCGGTGTACACCCGGCCGGCATGCGGCGGAATGCGCGCCAGGGCGCGGTTGATGCGCGCCACCGCCTGCTCCGAATCGCGGAACACCGGCTGCAGGCTGCCGTATTGCAGGAAATCGTCCATGGAGCGGCGCCGCCAGGTGAGGTAACTGCGGAGGGCGGCGCGCTGCAGCTGGCTCAACCGCAGCCGCGCGTTCTGCGCCACCGCACTTTCATACACCTGCGCCGCTTCCAGGCTGGGCATGCCGCGGTATTCCACGTTGAACTCGGCCTGGGTCATGAAGCGGTGCTCCTGTGCGGGAATCGCCTGGCGGATGTCGGCAATGCGGTGCGCCGGCTGGTTCCGGTGATGCAGGCGGCCGGCACCGGCCCCGCGCGGCAGGTACACCGAAATGCGCTGGGTGTGCTCGTCCACTTTGCGCAGACGTACGCGGAAATAGCGGTCGTTGAAGCGCAGGTAGTGGCGCAGGCGGTTGCCCTGGCGGCTCATGTACCAGCCCGGCCGGCTCACGTCGGGTGCGATCCCCCGTCGGCGCGCCTGGTGCTCGCCCAGCGCCTGCCCGTGATGGGCTTCCAGCTGGCGGGAAAGTTCCCGCGAGAACTCCGGCGGCAGCGCGGAGCACGCCTCACCCGGCGCCCGGCGACAGCGCAGCGTGCGGACAGGTCGGGGGGCCTGCTCGCGCAGTTGGTAGACGCCGTCGCGCTTGACCAGTTCGACTGCACCGATGCGCAGGCCCAGTCCCTCGGTCAGCGTGGCGGCGTAGTAGCGCCCATCCACGCACACGGCGTTGCCTGCAAGCGCCGCCGCTGGATCGTTGTAGTACAGGATGCCGTCGGGTCCAAGCAGGTCCAGGCGCAGCCGGGCATGTTCCATCGGCGCCTGCTGGTGCACCTGCTCGGCCACGTGATCGAACATCGCAATGGAGCTGTCAGGGCGGCTCGCCCCGGACGTTTCCGGCCGTGTGGCCGGTGCGCGCTTCCATTGCCAATCTCCGGTATCGAATACCACGTCGACGCTGCCACGATCAGTGAGCACCTGGAGCCGGCCCTCACTGATGGTGAGGTCCCGTTCGGCACCCTCAAACCGCACCTGGATGCGACCGTGATGCAGTTCGGCAGTGGTCTGTCGGATCGTCATGCCCGGCCGCCGTGGCAGTGCTGGCAGGGTGTCACTCTCGCCAGAGCCCCGCGATGCGGCAATGGCAGGCAGCGCCTCGTCGACTTCCGGTCCTGCGGGTGCGCCGGGTTCAAGCCCATGCATGCCCCCCAGCGCCATCACCGCATTGGTCAGTTCGGTACGGCCGGGTGGGCGGTGTTCGAGCACATCCGCGCCTGCATCGAGCACGACGGCGGCCTCCTGCATGCCCAGCACACTGCGCCCGCCAAGTACCGCAGCTTCGGCAATGCTGACCAGCGCATCACCCACCTGAAGCAGCGCGCGCATTCCTGCGCTCAAAGGGGGCGCACAGTGCACACCCTCGTGTCGCTCCCAGACAACGCGTGCATCGGTCACCAGTTCAGTCATCGGACTGCGCAGCAGCCCGGCAACGTCCCGCATCATGCCGGCCAGGCCCGGTGACACGGGCACCGGATTACAGCCGACCGGCGTTGACGCCACAGCATGGATCGCCTGCGGCCGAACAGTCGTAATCGGCACGGAGGCCGCGTTGGTCACGCTCAGCAGCGCCGCAAGTGCCTGCATCGGCGTCTCCACCCGGCGAATGGTGGTGGCATCCAGCGGACGAGGCACAGGTGCACTGAAGGGGGCGCGGGCGTGGAAGCGACCGGCGGCATGCCGATGGTCGGCTGCGGTGGTTGGCATGGGGGACCCAGTGAGAATGGCGAGCCCGATGAGATCGAAGCCGCGCCGTCCTGTCCAAGCGAAGTTCCCTACCGGGATCGCGTCTGCGATAGACGCAATCGATCGATGAAGCGCAACTCAGGCCAGCGTCTTCAGGAACCGGCTGACTTCATCGGCAGCAGCCTGCGGACGCGCCTGCAGCAACAGGTGCGGACCCTCCATCCAGCGCACGACCGGGGCTGCCAGAACGCGGGAAAGGTGCCGCTGGCAGTAGACCGGCAGCAGCCGGTCGTGGCGCGCGTGCAGGCACATGGTCGGCACGCCGAGCCGCGCGGCATGCATGCTGCGATCCACCCCGATGGCGGCCACCGCGCGCGTGCGCAGCACGGTGTCGTCCACCTTCGCCAAGGCCGACGCCAGCGCATTGCGCAGCGCGGGCGTGCTCCAGCGCCCCAACAGCCACCAGGACAGCGCCGGCATCGGCAGCAGCCGCACCGGTGCGCGGTACAGCAGTGACTGCACCGCGCGCAGTGAGCGCCACGGCGAACGCGCGAAGGTGGTGGAGAGAATCAAGCCCCTCAGCGGCGGCGGCGGTTGCGCGGCGATGGCCAGCGCCAACGGGCCGGAGAACGACTCACCCAGCAGCACATAAGGGTGGGTGGTGGGCAGCGCCTGCCGCACGAACGCGTCGAGCGCGGCGTAATCGAGCGCGCGGTCGACCGGATAGGCAATGACGGTGGTGGCGATGCCCTGTGCGTGCAGGGCGGCGCAGAACGCCGCGTGCTGCGTACCGGTGGCATCCAGCCCCGGCAGGATCACCAGATGCGGCAGGCCCGGCGCCAGGGTGCCAGGCGCCTGCATCAACGGCGGGTGTCGGCTGCCGTGATCTGGGTGTCCTTGACCGGCGCCACGCCCAGCGACGAGGTCGGGTCGACGATCACCATGGTTTCGGTCGAGCCGTCCGGCCAGACCACCTGGAAGGTGCTGCCCGCCGGCAGCGAGGCGAACGGCATGCCGCTCTGCGCGCGGTACACCGCGGCCACCTGGCTGGCACCGGCGCGGCGCACGTCTTCCTGCGCCTTCACCGAGGTCAGGGTCACCTTCGACAACTTCCGATAGCGGTCATCGTAGGTGTCGATCATCACCAGGCCAACGGCACCGGCCGAGTACGCCACGAACAACGCCACCCAGAACCAGAATTTGGCGCCATGCACGAATCGACGATAATTCATGACCGCTTGCTCCGCTTGATCAACTGCTCAACCAACGTTTTCATTTTCCCCGCACCTTGCCGCGAAACCGCAGCGTCATACACGAAAGTGGCGAAGTCCTGCCCACCGTCCTGCGAACAGATCCCTCCGTTCGCGCAGAAATTGTTCATCAACACACTGTCCGGCCCGCAGGCCATGCCCAGCTCGCACGCGGCCAGGCGCCAGGCCAGTTCGCTGAACTGATCGCCTGCCACCAGGCCCTGCAGCGCGCCATCCCCGCTGGCGCGCTGGCCCATGGCGGTGGAAATGGCCATGTACGCCTCGGGATCGCGCGAGTCCATCACCCGCTCCACCAGGTCGCGGCGATATTCGGGGCTGTCCTTGAGCGGCTGGCCGTCGGCGAACAGCGCCGCTTCGGCGGCCAGGTTGCCGGCGCGTGCGGCCAGCACCCGCTGGGAAACAATCAACGAACGGCCCAGGCCGTCGCTGGAAACGAAACCGGCGCAGCGCCGCGCCACGCGCTCGCGCGCCTGCACCATCGGCGAAGATGCGTTCATGCCCAGCCCGGTGAGCACGTTGTTGTCGAGCTGGTAACCACCCGGGTCCATCGCGTAGATGGCGCAGTAGTCGTACACCCGGCTGACCATCCAGCCCGCTTCGGCATTGCCATTGGCGGCCTGCAGGCGCAGGCGCTGGGCATAGGCGAACAGGTCGGTGTCGCCTTCGATATCGGCGCGGATGTCCAGCGGCAGACCCGACGGCACTGCGGTGCTGCGCTCACTGGCCAGCAACCGGCGGGCCAGCTGCTGTGCCTGCAGCGGCGCGGCCGAACCCGCCCCGACCTGCAGTTCACTCACTGCCGCCGGTGCATGGTCGGCCTGCAGCGCACGACCGCCCGCGCGGTAGCCCACCACCCCCAGCAATGCCAGGGCCGGTACCACCAGCAGCCAGGTTTTGAGCGTGGGCGCGAGGGCCATTCAGCGGAACCGGTTCGATAGAGTCAGGCAGCAGGATGCGGAGTTTAGCAATGGCGTAACCTGTTGTCTTAACGCGCCACCTCGTCGCTTCTCACCGACTTATGAGACGGTCGCCGCCGTGACCGCCCGCAATCGTCTAGCATTCACCGTTTTCCGCAGGTCCTTACCGCCCATGCCGTTCCTGGAACTCACCCTCCACTGCACCGAAGCCACCCAGCCGCGCTATGAAAATGCGCTGGACGACGTGGGCGCGCTGGCGGTGACCCTGCTCGACGCCGATGCCGATACGAGCAACGAGCGCGCCATCCTGGAACCGGGCGTGGGCGAAACCCCGTTGTGGAACGACCTGGTGCTGAGCGCCCTGTTCCCCGCCGATACCAATGCGCTGGCGCTGCTGGCCGCACTGGAGGCGTTCGACCCGGGCCTGGAATGGAGCACTGCGAGCTTCCGCGCGGTGCAGGACGAGGATTGGGAACGCGCCTGGCTGGACCAGTTCCAGCCGATGGCGTTCGGCGACCGCACATGGATCGTGCCGTGGAACCACGAATTGCCCGAGGCCGCCCAGGCCGCCGATGCCGCCGTGGTGCGGCTGGACCCGGGCCTGGCGTTTGGTTCGGGTACCCACCCGACCACCGCGCTGTGCCTGCGCTGGCTGGATGGGCTGGCCACCGAAGGCGCGCTGGCCGGTCAGACCGTGCTGGATTTCGGCTGTGGCTCGGGCATCCTGGCGCTGGCCGCGCGCCAGCTTGGCGCGGCCCAGGCCGGGGGGGTGGGCAACCACCCCCAGGCCGTACTCGC
>NZ_JASCOP010000032.1:0-35976 GCF_029959395.1 Stenotrophomonas sp. PS02300 | reverse complement strand
CTGGTTGCCACGGTTGGGGGCCATGTGGCGGATCTGGGGCGACGGGGGGGCCAGCATGGCCGCCGACAGCAACGGGTAGTCGCGTTCCACCAGCGGGTGCCAGGCGGTATCGGCGTTGCGCGCCGTAGCGCCCAAGCGCAGTCCACCGTCCTCGCGCGCCTCGATCCGGTCCAGCGGCAAGCGGCTGACATCGACCAGCGCGGCCGGGTTCATCAGCTGCAGCTTCATCAGGTCCAGCAGGTTGGTGCCGCCGCCGATGGGGCGAACGTCATTGCCGCCGGCAGTGCCGGCCAATGCCAGCAGGGCATCCTGGATCGAATCCGGTCGCTGGTAGATGGCGGGGATCATGCGGGCACCGTGCCAGGCACCCAATCGGCCGGCTCTGCGTCAGGCGGGGCAGGGTGTCCGCTGGCCAGCACCGACATCACCGCATCGGTGATCTGCGGGTAGGCGCCGCAACGGCAGAGGTTGCCACTCATCAGCTCGCGCACCTGGTCGCGGTTCCAGACCTTGCCTTCGTTGATCAGGCCCTGTGCCGAACAGATCTGTCCGGGCGTGCAGTAACCGCATTGCAGCGCGTCGCAGGCAATGAACGCCTGCTGCAGGGGATGCAGTACCTCGCCGTCGGCAAAGCCCTCGATGGTCTGTACCTCGGCGCCGTCCTGCATCACCGCCAGGGTCAGGCAGCTGTTGATCCGGCGCCCATCCACCAGCACCGTGCACGCACCGCACTGGCCGTGGTCACAACCTTTCTTGGTGCCGGTGAGCTGAAGCCGTTCACGCAGCAGGTCGAGCAGGCTGACCGTGGATTCGACCTGCAGGGCGTGCGCGACGCCATTGATGGTGAGGTTTACCGGATAGGTATGCGGGGCGCGCGCGACGGGAGCGTGTTCGCTCATGGCAGTTCCAGCTAGGCGATGGCCTGACACTGCGTCATTGCCTGTCGAGTGCGGGTGCACGGCAGATGCGGTCCGCGCGAAATCACGCCGCCAGTACATTTACTTAACGCATTGCAGTGTTTCCGCGGAGGGCGCGCAGGGGGACCGCATCGGACACTGCCCGCAGGCGTTCAAGCGGGGATCCGGGGTGACCAAAGGCGGTAACGACCAACGGATGGGCGCGGGCCTGGATGCGAAGGCGGGTCACCGCCAGCCGCATTCCTGGCTGGCGTCGCTGTTGCTGTTGCTGGCCGTGCAGGTCCCTGTTCACGCGCAGACCGTGGTCCAGAACGGGGCCAGCCTGCAACCGCCCGCGGGCCAGACCGACGCCAATCCCGGCGACAACACCGCCTCGGTCGACGTTCTGGTCTATGCGGCCACCGTGGCAAAGACCGGCAGCCCGGCCAACGATGTTCCCGTTGCCCCCGGCGACACCATCGGCTTCAACCTGACCGTCACGGTGACCGGTACCGATACCTCCGCCGCCACCGTGTTCACCGACACGCTCAGCAGCGGCCTGACCCTGGTCGCGAGCTCGCTGCCGGCGGATTGCACCGGCAGTGGGCAGTCCGCGCTGTGCACGCTGCCCAGCGGCAGTGCACCGGGCACCTACAGCTGGTCCTACCAGGCGACCGTGGACGCCGATGCGACCGGTACCGTGAGCAATACCGTGACCGGTGGGCAGGGCTGCACGGCAGCGGCGAGCTGCACGGTGACCCATCCGGTCTATTTCGGCTTGTCGCTGGGCAAGAGCTGGAGCAACGGCCTGGCCGGCGACAGCGTCGACCTGGCGATCAGCGGCAGCGCCGACCAGGTGATCGTGCTGGCCGGCGGCACTTCTACCCCGGGCGGCACCACCACCCCGGCGCGCGCGGCCGTGGCGCCGGGTGCGGCAGTGGACCTGAGCGAGCTGTTCGGGGCCGGCAATGCCGCGAACTACACCACCGCACTCAACTGCGTGCGCAACGACAATGGCGGCGCCGTGGTCGTGGGCGGCGGAGGGACCAGCGGCAGCCTCACCATGCCGGCCGATACCGGAGTGACCTGCGAGTTCGTCAACAGCCGCATCCAGGCCAGCCTGACCCTGGCCAAGCAGTGGGTGAATGCGCGCGTGGGCGAGACCGCCACGGTGTTGTCCGCCGGGTTCACCAACGATGCCAGCAGCGGCCTGTCCACATCCACCGGCAACAACGCCACCACCGGCACGTCGGTGGCCGTATTTGCGGGTGACACCGGCAACCTCGGCGAAACCCTGAGCAATGCCGCCAACTACGATGCCACCTTGGCGTGCACTGGCAATGACACGCCGCTGGCCGGCGTCACGCTCACCATCGCGCCGACGGATACGGCCATCACCTGCACCCAGACCAATACCCGCCGCCAGGCCACGCTGGTGCTCAGCAAGACCTGGGTGAACGGCCTGCCGGGCGATACCGCCACGGTCACCAGCACGGGCTTCGAAAACGCGGCCAGCAGCGGGCTGTCCACCTCCACCGGCAGCAACACCACTACCGGCGCGGCGGCGGTGGTGTACGCCGGCGAAAGCGGCAGCATCACCGAAGTGTTGAGCAACGCCGCCAACTACGACAGCACATTGGCCTGCACCGGCAACACCGTGCCGCTCAACGGGACCACGTTGACCGTGGACCCGGCCGATGTCGCCATCACCTGTACCCAGACCAATACGCGCCGGGAAGTGAGCCTGACCCTGCGCAAGAGCTGGGTGGACGCGGCGGTGGGTGAAGCGGTGGAGGTGAGTGCCACGGGCAGCACCACCTCGCCAATCACGCTGAACGCGGTGGCCGACAGCGCCACCGAGATCGATACCGGCAGCACCGTGCCGGTGTTCGTGGGTGAAACCATCACCCTGGCCGAGGCGTTCGCGGTTCCCGGCAACGCCGCCAACTACACCACCGCGCTGGCGTGCACCGGCAGCACCGGGCTGAGCGGCAACACGCTGGTGGTCGGGCAGGGCGACAGCAACATCGTGTGCACCTTCACCAACACCCGCCCGCAGGCCACGCTGCAGCTGGTCAAGGTGTGGGCGGCCGACAGCCGCAACGGCGATGTCGCCCAGCTCGGTGCCACCACCGGGCTGCAGAACAACACCAACGCCTTCACCTCCACCGCCTCGATCGGTGCCAACAGCACCACCGTGCCGGTGTTCGTGGGCGAACAGGCCACACTGCCGGCCGAGACCATGGGCGGCGCGGCGCTGGCCAACTACGCGGTGGCGCTGAGCTGCACCGGCGGCACCCTCGGCGGCACCGACGGCAAAGCGGCCAACACGCTGGACATCACCCCGGCCGATGCCGGTACGCCGATCGTCTGCACCTACACCAACACCCGCACCGCCACCACGCTGACCCTGCAGAAGACCTGGCTCAACGCGCTGCCCAATGATGAGGTGACGATCGTCGCCACCGGCCTGGTGCCGCTGTCGTCCACCGCCACCGGCGGGGCAACCCAGACCGACACCGGTGCGGCGCAGACCGTGCATGCCGGCGATGTGCTCAACCTCACCGAATCGTTCAGCTCGGTCACCTCCAACCTGTACACCACCACGCTGTCGTGCACCAACACCAGCGGGCTGGTGGTGAACGACCCGACCACGGGCACGCTCACGGTGGGGCCCAACGATGGCCCGATGACCTGCACCTACGTCAACGACCGGCGCAGCGCCGAACTGATCGTGCGCAAGGTCTGGAGCGGCGGGCCGCCCACCAGCGTCACCATTCCCGGCAGCACCGGGTTCACCAACAACACGCCGGGCTTCACTTCGACCTCGCCGGGGCCGGACCAGGTCGGGCCCGTGACGGTGTACGCACTGGAGAACGGCAGCCTGGGCGCCGAGAGCTTCCCGGGCGGAAACAGCGGCGACTACACCAGCACGTTGACCTGCGACGGTACCGACACCAACCCGGCCAACGGCCTGCTCATTGCCATCGCCGACGCGGGCAGCACCATCACCTGTACCTACAGCAACACGTTCGTGCCGCGTGCCACGCTGGACCTGCAGAAGACCACCCCGGTGACCAGCGTCACCACGGTGGGGCAGGTGGTGCCGTACACGATCACCGCAACCAACACCGGCAACGTGCCGATCAGCAATGCCACCGTGGTCGATCCGCTGATCGCCGGCAACATGGTCTGCACGCCGGCCATCCCGGTAGCGTCGCTGGCGCCGGGCGCCAGCATCACCTGCACCGGAAGCTACACCGTCACCCAGGGCGACATCGACCGGGTTGGCAGTGGCGATGGGATCAATGACGATGTCATCACCAACACTGCGGATGTGGAGGGCACCGATCCCGATGGCAACCCGGTGGGCGACAACACCAGCGTCGACACGACACTGCCGTCGCAGAACTTCGTGGCCGAATTCACCAAGACGCCCAACCTGGCCGATGCCAGTGGCAACGGTACCGGCAGCGTGGGTGAAGTGATCAGCTACAACTTCACGGTAACCAATTCCGGCAACACCACCATCCAGAGCGTGACGGTGTCCGACCCGGCCCTGCCGGGCCTGAGCTGCCCGCCCGGCGGCCCGCTGGCACCGGGGCAGTCGGTCACCTTCGGCACCGCGCCGCCGGCGGACATTGCCTGCACCGGCAATACCCACACCATCACCCAGGCCGACATCGACGACCGCGGCGGTGGCGATGGCGATATCGACAACACCGCCAGCGCCACCGCCGTGGCGCCCGGGGGCGGCAGCGTGGACGGCGACGCCACCTCCAGCGTGCCGCTGGATCCGCCGGCGCCGCAGCTGGTGCTGGACAAGAGCGCCAGCCCCACCCAGGTCAGCGCCGCGGGCGAGGTGATCACCTATACCTTCACCGTCAGCAACCCGGGCAACGTCACCTTGGCCAACATCAGCGTGATCGACCCGAAGGCAGGCCTGAGCGCGATCACCTGCACGCCGCCGGCACCGTTCACGCTGGCGCCAAGCGCCACCGCGACCTGCTCGGCCACCTACACCGTCACCCAGGCCGATATCGACGGCGGCAACGCGATCACCAACCTGGCCACGGCGGCCGGCGATTACGACGGCACGCCGGTGACCGATACCGATGGCAGCACGGTCATCATCAACCACGGCACGGTCTCGCCGGAACTGGTCAAGATTCCCAGCCGCACGTCGGTCAGCGCGGTGGGCGATCAGATCAGCTACACGTTCCGGGTCAACAATCCGTCCAGTGTCACCCTGACCAACCTGCAGATCACCGACGACACGCTGCTCGGCAGCGGGCTGTCCTGCACGCCCATCCCCAGCCTGGCGCCGGGCAGTAGTGCCGATTTCAGCTGTACCGGCAACACCTACACCGTGCAGCAGTCGGACATCGACAACCAGGGCAACCCGGTCAACGACACCCAGGTGATCCACAACGATGTCACCGGCACCGCGCAGTACCAGATCGGCAGCAACCCGGTGGTCACCGTCACCGACGTGGCCAGCGCCGACGTGGCGCTGCCGCAGCGCACGCCCGGCATCTTCCTGACCAAGGGCTCGGACGTGGCCTCGGTGAGCGGGCCCAACCAGCCGATCACCTATACGTTCTCGGTGCAGAACACCGGCAACGTCACGCTGTTCAACCTGGTCGTCACCGACCCCATGCTGCCGTCGCTGTCGTGCCCGCCGCTGTCCAGCCTGGCGCCGGGCGCGCTGGTGGTATTCAGCGGCTGCACGGGGATCGTCTACACGGTCACCCAGGCCGACATCGACAGCGGCAGCAGTGACAGCCTCCCGGGCAACGGTCAGATCGACAACGTGGCCACCGTGGTGGCCGATACCCCGGTGGCAGGCGGCACGGTCACCAACAGCGCCGCCCACCAGGTCAATCTGCCGGTGCGCGGCCCGCAGATGACCATCGTCAAGAGTGCCGATGTCGCCGCCATCACGGCACCGGGCACGATCAACTACCGTTTCACGGTCAGCAACACCGGCAACGTGACGATCGAGGACGTCACCGTGAACGACCCGGCGCTGGGCCTGTCCTGTCCCAGTGTCGACCTCGCGCCGGGGCAGACGGTGGTGTTCGGCGGTACCGGTGCGGACGTGGTGTGCACGGGGACGACCCGGGTGGTGACACAGACGGAAGTGGACACCTTCAACGTGGTCAGCAACGTGGCCACCGCCGACGGGACCTCGCAGGTGGCCGGCGCGATCAGCCGCACCGGCGCACTCGACATTCCGGTGGTACGCAGCCCCGCGCTGGGTCTGACCAAGGTGGCCAACGTCGCCCAGGTGGCGAGCCCGGGCGATGCCATCGTGTACACGCTCACGGCCACCAACAACGGCAACAGCACCCTGACCAACGTCACGATCAGCGACCCGATGCTGCCGGCGCTGTCGTGCACGCCTGCCATACCGGTGGCGGCGCTGGCGCCGGCCGCCACCATTACCTGCCAGGGCACGTACATCAGCACCCAGGCTGACTTCGATACCAACGGCGGCGGCGACCAGACGATCGACAACACCGCCACCGCCAGCAGCGATGTGACCAGTGCATCTGCCAGCGCGCAGGTGGCGTTGCCGCTGCCGCAGCAGTCGCTCGAGATCGAGAAGACCGCCGGGACCCCGACCCTCAACCTGGGACTGGATCCGGCGGTCACCGACGCCGGCGACACCATCACCTACACCTTCGTGGTGACCAACACCGGCAACCAGAGCCTGTCCGCGCTGGCGGTGATCGATACCAACCTCAACGCTGCCGCCACCTGCGACAAGGCCACGCTCACCGCCAGCGGGCCGGATGCCGTGGCGACCTGCACCGGCGTGCACACCATCACCCAGGCCGAGATGGACAACGGCACCGTCACCAACACGGCCACCGCCGAAGGCACGCCGCCGGGCAGCGCGCGGGTGAGCTCCTCGCCCGATTCGGCCGTGGTCACCCTGGCGGCGCAGCCGGTGCTGGTGCTGGAGAAGACGGCCGGCGCCCCGACCGTGGCCGGCGGTGCATTGCCGGGCGTGACCGACGCCGGTGACACGATCAGCTACAGCTTCGTGGTCACCAATGCCGGCAACGTCACCCTCGACAACATCACCGTGGCCGACCCGCTGCCCGGCATGCCGCCGATCACCTGCCCACCGGGGCAGCTCGCACCGGGAGCAAGCCGGACCTGTTCCACCGTGGTGTATACGATCACACAGGCCAACCTGGATGCCGGTGCGGTCACCAACACCGCAACCGGGCAGGGCACGCCGCCGTCCGGGCCGAATGCCACCGGGGATGACAGCACCACCACGCCGTTGACCGCGGGGCCGGCGTTGACCCTGGCCAAGACCGCCACCCCGACCACCTACGCCAGCGTCGGCCAGTCCATCAGCTACAGCTACCTGGTGACCAATACCGGCAACGTCACCCTCAACACGCTGGCATTGACCGATGATCGCATCGCCAGCGTCAGCTGCCCGGTGACCACGCTCGCGCCTGGCGCGAACACCACCTGCACCGGCACCTACCTCATCACCCAGGCCGACCTGGATGCCGGCAGCGTGACCAACACCGCCAGTGCAAGCGTGGTGCCGGCCCAGGGCAGCGTGGGCCCGGCCACCGCGCAGGCCACCATCACCGCCGTGCAGAACCGCACCCTGGCGCTGGTCAAGAGCAGCACGGCGACCAGCTTCACGGCGGCCGGCGCGGTGCTGCCGTACAGCTACCTGGCCACCAACACCGGCAACGTCACCCTGACCGATCCGGTGACCATCACCGATGACCGCATTCCCTCGGTGACCTGCCCGGCGCTGCCGGCCGGCGGGCTGGCCCCGGGTGCCAGCGTGACCTGCAGCGGCACCTACACCGTGACCCAGGCCGACCTGGATGCGGGCAGCGTGACCAACATCGCCACGGCACAATCCGGCCCGGTGAGTTCGGGGCCGTCCACCGTCACCATCACCGGCAGCCAGCAACCGGCGCTGGGACTGGACAAGACCACCACCACAGCCAGCTACGACAGTGTCGGTGACACGCTGGCCTACAGCTACCGGGTCACCAATACCGGCAACGTCACCTTGACCGTGCCGGTCGTGGTGACCGACGACCGCATCGTCGCGCCCAACAGCGTGGCGTGCCCGGCGCTGCCTGTCGGCGGGTTGGCGCCGGGCGCCGAGCTGGTGTGCACGGCCACCTACAGCGTGACCCAGGCCGATCTGGATGCCGGCAGCGTGACCAATACCGCTACTGCGGCCTCCGGCAGCGTGGCATCGGGGCCGGATTCAGTGACGGTCAGCGGCGTGCAGAATCCCGCGCTGACCATGGCCAAGGTGGTCAGCAACGCGCCCACCCCGGTGGTGCTCAACAGCGTCATCGAGTACACCGTCACCGGGACCAACACCGGCAACACCACGCTCACCAACGTGGTGATCAGCGACAACAAGATCACCCCGTCCAGCACGACCTGCGCCAGCGTGGCGCCGGGTGGCACCTGCGTGCTGGTGGGCACCTACACCGTCACCCAGGCTGACGTCGATGCCGGCCAGGTGCTCAACATCGGCAGCGGCATCTCCGATACCACCCCGCAGACACCGTCGCCGCCGACGATCACACCGGTGCAGCAGCTGCGTGGGCTCACGCTGGACAAGTCCAGCAGCACCGCGACGTATGCGGCGGTGGGTGACGTGCTCAGCTACACCTACCTGGTCACCAACAGCGGCACCGTGACGGTGACCAGCCCGATCTCCGTCAGCGACGACCGCATCGTCGCACCCGCCACGGTGAGTTGCCCGGCGCTGCCGGCCGGCGGCCTGGCCCCGGGGGCCAGCCTGACCTGCACCGCCAGCTACACCGTCACCCAGCTCGACCTCAACCTGGGCAGCGTGACCAATACCGCGACCGCGACCGACGGCACCACCACCTCGGCGCCCGACAGCGTGACGATCACCGCCACGCAGCTGCCGTCGATCACGCTGGACAAGAGCGCCAGCGTGGCCGACAGCAATGGCGATGGCATCACCGGTGACGCGGGCGATGTGATCACCTACAGCTTCAGCGTGACCAACACCGGCAATGTGCTGCTGTCGCCGGTGACCGTGGTCGATCCGCGCCTGCCGGGCCTGGGCTGCACCGTGCTGGCGCTTCCCCCGGGTACCACCACCACGTGCACGGCAAGCAACAATACCTACACCATCACCTTCGCCGACGAGACGGCCACCTCGGTGGTCAACACCGCCACCGCCACGGGTGACGCGCCGGGCACCGCGCCGGATGCCACGGCCACCGATACCGAAACCACGCCCACGGCCATCACCCCGTCGGCGATCACGGTCAACAAGAGCGCCGCGCCCGCATCGGGGACACAGGTCGCGCCGGGAGACGTGGTGCAGTTCACGCTCACCACCACCATCGCCAACAACGAACTGCATGAGCTGTTGACGCTCACCGACACGCTGGGCGATGGGTTCACCTTCGTGGCCGTGACCAGCCCGGGCGCCTACACCTGCAACGCCGCCAATCCGCTGGTGTGCACGCTGCCGGTCGGCACGGCGGCCGGCAGCTATGCAGTCGTGTACACCGCCACCGTGGATGCCAATGCGACCGGCACGCTGCGCAATGCCGTGGTGCCGACCAAGCCGGCCGGCATCGATCCGGCGCCGGTGTGCCAGAGCTGCAGCACCGAACACCCGGTGGTGCCCTCGACCGCAACGGTGAGCAAGAGCGCCAACCCGGCCAGCGGCAGCTTCGTGCAGCAGGGCCAGACGATCACCTATACCGTGACCACCGTGGTCGCGGGGTCGGCCACCACCCAGCCGCTGATCCTCAACGACCAGCTCGATGCCGGGCTGGGCCAGGCCAGCGTCGTCACTGCCGGCGCCTACAGCTGCAGCGGCAACCTGGCCTGCATCCTGCCCATCGGCACGCTGCCGGGCAGCTACCCGCTGGTCTACTCGGTAACCGTGGCCACCGATGCCAGCGGCACCCTGCACAACGTGGTCAGCGCGGCCAACCTGCCGGGCGGCGATCCCGATCCCACCTGCGTGCAGTGCAGCACCGAACACATCGTGGAGCAGCCGGCGCTGGACACCGCCAAGCGCCTGACCGGCAACACCGATCCCAGTGGCGAGGTGAGCACCGGCGATACGCTGACCTACAGCGTCACCGCCACCAACACCGGCAACGTGACCCTGAGCGATGTCACCATCGACGATCCGCTGATCACGCCCAGCCGCATCGTGTGCGCCAGCGTGGCCCCGGGTGGCGAGTGCACGCTGACCGGCACCTACGTGGTTACCCAGGCCGATACCGATGCCGGCACGGTGGACAACATCGCCACCATCACCGCACAGCCCGGCCCCGGCGGAAGCCCGCTGCCGCCGGCCGTGTGCCCGCCGGGCTCGGCCGATGCGCGCTGCCGCCCGGTACTCAACCTGCCGATCGCGCGACGCCCGGCGCTGGCCACCACCAAGACCGCCACGCTCAGCGTCGACCGCGGCACCCCGGGCAAGGGCAACGCCGACGATGTGGTGACCTATGCGGTGACCGCCACCAACACCGGCAACGTGACCCTGGACCAGCTGGTGATCCAGGACACCCTGCAGGGCGGCACGCCCACCGTGCTCAGCTGCGCACCCACCCAGCTCGCCCCGGGGCAGAGCGCCACCTGCGCCAGCTACGACCACACCATCAGCGAAGCCGATGCCGGGGTGGACGGCGGCCAGTTGACCAACACCGTGCTCGCCACCGGCCAGCCGACCGGGGCCGGGTTGGCCACCGCCACGGCCACCGCAGCGGCCGTCATCGCGGTGGAGAACGCACCGGCCGACATCCGCCTGACCAAGGTCGCCAACGTCCGCGAGGTGAAGGTGGGCGACCTGGTGCGCTACACCCTGACCGCGCAGAACGTGGGCGACATCGACCTGGTGGATGGCTACCTGATCGACACCCCGGCGCCGGGCTTCACCTACGTGGAAGGGTCGCTGCAGGGCGACGATGACGACCACTCGGTGACCGCCAGCGGCAGCGCGCCGCTGCGCATCAACGACCTGGACATCGCGGCGGGCAACACCGCGCGGATCTCCTACCTGATGCGGGTCGGTGCCGGCGTACGCCCGGGCACGCTGATCAACCGGGCGCAGACCTTCGCGCCGACCGACAAGGCGGCGTCAAACGTCGCGACCGCCGAAGTGGTCACCGGCAGCGACCCGCTTCTCGACGACAGCCTGATCATCGGCAGCGTGTTCGATGACCGCGATGGCGACGGCTGGCAGGACAGCGCCGCGTTGACCGGGCTCAAGGCGCAGGGCGGCTTCGCTGCCGATGCCTACATCGCCGGTTCGACCACCATCGACCGTGGCAACGGGCCGCAGCCGGTGGCCGACGCCAGCGCGCCGCTGCTGCATGGCCTTGCACTGGGCGAGCTGGCCGGGCGCAGCAGCGAGGCCGCGCCGGCCGGAACCATCGTGGTCCGCCAGCGCCTGCGCGAGCCGCGCTTCACCGACGACTTCGTGCTGAGCAGCCGGCAGGGCGTCAGCGTGCACCTGGCCGCCGACGGCAGTGCCCGCCAGCAGCGCGAGGGCGATGCGGCCAAGGGTCTCACCGCCGCGCAGCCGAGCGTGACCCGCAAGGTGATGCCGGGCGAGGGCGGCTACATCGTGGAGTACGTGATCGCCAACGCCGGCATCGACGAGAGCGGCATTCCCGGCGTGCGGATCGGTTCGGTGGAAGGCCTGCTGATGGAAACCGACCAGTTCGGCCGCTACCACCTGGTCGGCGTCTCCGGCGGTGGCCTGGCGCGGGGGCGCAACTTCATCCTGAAGGTGGATGCGGCCACGCTGCCGGCCGGCACCACGTTCGTGACCCGCAATCCGCTGCTGCGCCGGATCACGCCCGGGGTGCCGGCGCGCTTCGATTTCGCGGTGACCCTGCCGGCCACCGTGCTGGAAGAGCAGCGCCAGGTGGAGATGGTGCTGGGCGAAGTGGTGTTCGCGCCGGACAGCGCCCGCATCGGCGAGCGCTACCAGCCGGTGATCGAGAAGATGGCCGAACAAGCGCGCGGCCAGGGCGAAGGTGAGGTCGTGATTGCCGCCAACGGCGGCAGCGAAGCGCTCGCGCTGGATCGGGCCAACGCGGTGCGCCAGGCACTGGTGAGTGCGCTGGGCAGCAACGGCGCGGCGATCCGCGTGGTCGCACGTGCCGACGTGGACGACCCGGCGTCGTTGCTGGTCGGCGTCGACCAGGGCGGCGCACTGGTGGGCACGGTGCTGTTCGATACCGACAGCGCGGTGATCCGCCCGGCCATGCAGCTACTGCTGGAGCGCATCGCGCAGCAGCTCGAACAGCGCGGCGGTGGGCGCGTGGTGATTGTCGGCCACGCCGACGTGCGGGGCGGGGCGGCCTACAACGTCCAGCTGGGCCTGCGTCGCGCCGAAGCGGTGTACGCGGCATTGCGCGGACACCTGAGCCCCGCCGTGCGCGACAAGGTCCAGGTCGACAGCAGCACCGATCCGGCCGCCCCGTTGGACGCGCGCCCAGGCGCGGGGGAGGCACGATGAAGCCGCACCTGCTCAGCGCTGCGCTCGCGACCCTGTTGGCCGGCATGGCGGCCAGCGCCCACGCGCAGCAGACGGACACGCCGCCACCTCCGCCCGCGCAGACCCCACCGGTCAGCTGCGGCGAACAGGCGTGCCAGGAAGGCGAGGAACTGTTGCTGCGTATCCGCACGCGCGGCAAGACAGAGCCGGTCACGGAGGGAACCAACGCGCGGTCCGGCTCCGACGCGCTGCAGCCGGACCGCCGCGTGACGATCTCGGCGCCGCCAACGGGCCGTGCCGTGGCCACAGGCCGCTTCAACGTGCGCCTGCCCAGCGGCGGCGTGCTGTGGGCGACCGAGGATCCGAACCTGGGGCAACCCGAGCTGTCGGCCAGCGCGCCCTCGCTGGTTGCCTTCGAGAACGGGCGTATCCAGAAGCCGGTGTCGTTCTATGTGCGTGGCAACTACGGCGACTTCATCGAACGCATGGAGATCCTGGTGTACCGCGCCACCGACGTGGACCTGATCGCGCCGCTGGCACGCATCCCGGTCGAGGTTTCGGCGGTCAGCCAGGTGGAGTGGGATGGCACGTTGCCTGCCGAAGAACCCTTCCGTGCCGGCGATGAACTGCTGTATGTGGTGCGCGCCTACGGGCACAACGACATCTTCGACGAGACCGTGGCCCAGCGCCTGCAGCTGGTGCGCCCGATCGAGGCCGACAGCCAGCTGCGCAGCCTGCGCAGCCAGGTCGAACGCAGCCAGGGCACCTCGCTGGGCGTGGACCAGGCCCTGCAGCAGAGCCTGATCGATGCGGCGTTCGCGTCGAACGGGCTGCGCCTGCAGAACATTCCCATCTACGGCTCGCGCATCCGCATCACCGGGCGTGACATTCCCGAGTCCACATCGCTCACCATCAACGGGGCTTCCTACCCGGTGGACATGGAGCGCAAGTTCGTCGCCGAGTATCTGGTGCCGGTCGGCCAGCACCGCTTCGACATCGCCGTGCGCGGTGGTCGGGATGGACTGGAGCAGCACCACGCGCTGGACGTGGACGTGACCGGCAAGTACTTCTACGGCATCGGCCTGGCCGACGTGACCATCGCCCAGAACAACGTCAGCAGCGCCACCGCCCCCTTCGCGGTGGACGAGCGCTACAGCGATGACGTGATCAGCGATGGCCGGCTGGCCTTCTACGCCAAGGGCAAGGCACGTGGCAAGTACCTGATCACCGCCCAGGCCGACACCACCGAGCAGGACATCGAGCACCTGTTCGACGGTTTCACCGAGGCGTGGCCGCAGGACATCTTCCGCCGGCTCGACCCCGACCTGTACTACCCGACCTACGGCGACGACTCCACCACCTACCGCGACGTGGACAGCATGGGCCGCTTCTACGTGCGGGTGGACTGGGACAAGAACCAGGCGCTGTGGGGCAACTTCGCCACCGGCATGACGGGGACCGAGTACGCCCAGTACGTACGTTCGCTGTATGGCGGTGCGCTGAGCTGGCGCTCGCAGGCGATCAACCCCTGGGGCGACCCGCGCAGCACGCTGCGCCTGTTCGGCGCGCAGGAGCAGACCGCGCCCGGCCACAATGAATTCATCGGCACCGGCGGAAGTCTGTATTACCTGCGCAACACCGACATCCTGCCCGGCTCGGACCAGGTGGTGCTGGAGATCCGTGACCGCACCACCGGCCGCGTGGAGAAGCGCATCACCCTGCAGCGCGGCACCGACTACGAGATCGACGAGATGCAGGGCCGCCTGCTGCTGACCCGCCCGTTGAGCCAGGTCACCCGCGAGAACATGCCCACGCTCACCCGTGATTCGCCGCTGGATGGCTACCAGCAGCACCTGCTGGTGGATTACGAATGGCTGCCGTCCGGCTTCGATGATGGCGAGCTCACCGCCGGCGTGCGCGGCAAGCAGTGGATCGGCGACCACGTGGGCGTGGGTGTCACCTACGTGGATGAGAATCGTGACGGGCAGGACTACTCGCTGGCGGCAGGCGACCTCACCCTGCAGGCGGGGAAGGGGACCTTCCTGAAGATGGAATACGCGCACACCGAATCGTTCGGCGTGCCCTCGTTCTTCTCCGACAACGGCGGTTTCACCTTCATCCGCAGCAACAGCACCGATCCGCACCGCGAGGGCGACGCCAAGGCGGTGGAAGCGCGCGCCAACCTGCGGGAGCTGGGCTGGACCACGCTGGACTGGAGCGCCGGTGGCTGGTGGCGCGAAACCGATCCCGGCTACTCCATTGCCCGGCATGACACCGGGCTGCCGGTCACCGAGTACGGCGCCGAAGTGCTGGGCCGGATCACCCGTGAGCTCGGCCTGTATGCGCGCTACAGCAAGGCCGAAAGTGGCGATGAGCAGTTCACCCAGGCCCAGGCGACGCTGGAATGGCGCCCGGATGACTGGAACACCCTGAGTGCAGAACTACGCCGGGTGGAGGAGGGCAGCACCAACGACCCTGCCGCCGGCCTGCTGGGTGCGGTGAAGTACAGCCACCGCTTCAGTACCGCGCTGGAGCTGTATGGTCTGGTGCAGGGCACCCTCGACGATGACGGCGGGCGCTACGCGGACAACAACGCGGTGGCGATCGGTGGCGATTACCTGCTGGATGACCGTGCCAGCGTGGGCGCGGAGGTCAGCACCGGCGACCGTGGTGATTCGGCCACGGTGGACGCCGAGTACAAGCTCGATGCCGACCATTCGCTGTATGGCGCCTACACGTACTCCACCGACACCACGCAGTACGAATCGCTGTTCAATCCCACCCGCCAGAACGGGTGGTCGCTGGGCCAGCGCTGGCGGCTGTCGAGCCGGGCCAACCTGTTCAACGAGAGCCAGTTCCTGAAGGAGCCGGATCAATCCGGGCTGGCGCACACCATGGGCATGGATTTCTACCCGGCCCAAGGGTGGAACCTGGGCTTCACGCTGCAGTCGGGCGAGCTGGATACCGTCGATGGCGGCCATGTGGATCGCAGCGCGGTCAGCGTCAGCGGCGGGCGTACCTCGGCCGATACAGACTGGCGCAGCAAGGTCGAATGGCGCAAGGACACCGGCAGCGAGCGCCGCGAACAGTGGGTGACCACCAACCGGCTTACCCACCGCTTCAACGACAGCTGGCGCATCGCCGGGCGCCTGAACTACTCGCGCACCACCGATGAACTGAACGCGCTGGCCGGCGCCCGGTTCTGGGAGGCCAACATCGGCTTCGCCTACCGGCCCTGGAACAGCCAGCGCTGGGCGCTGTTCGGCCGCTATACCTACCTGTACGACCTGGCCACCGAGGCGCAGCTGGGCGGCGCCGACCAGGACCAGAAGACCCGCATCCTGTCCTTCGAAGGCGTGTACAAATACGACACCCAGTGGGAATTCGGCGCCAAGCTGGCGCGCCGTGAAGGCGAGGTGCGGCTGGGCCGCGGCAGTGGCCCGTGGTTCGATTCGGCCACCACGCTGGGCGTGCTGCAGACCCGCTACCAGCTGCACCAGAAGTGGTATGCGCTGGGCGAGTACCGGTGGCTGGACGTGGACGAGGGCGGCACCCAATCCGGGTTCCTGGTCGGCATCGACCGCGACATCGGCGAGAACTTCCGGCTGGGCGTGGGCTACAACTTCACCCGGTTCAGCGATGACCTGACCGACTTCGACTACGACCATGAAGGCTGGTTCCTGAACATGGTGGGCACTTACTGAGGACGTGTGATGAGCAAGCGCGCAATGCATCGTCGTTGGTGGGCCGCGCACTGCGTGGTGCTGTTGTGTGCGGTGCTGCCGGTGGCGGCAAACGCACAGACCGTGCAGCTGGCCAAGACCAGCCAGGGTGGTGTGGGCACCTTCAACTACACGATGACCAACCTGAGTGGGGGCGCCGACAGCATCACCACGACGGCGGCCGGCACGCCGACAGCTTCAGCAACCGTATTTACCGTGACCAATCCCGCGCTGCCGGTAGCCCTCACCGAAACCGCCAACCCGCAGTTCAGCCTCGACGCCGCCAGCTGTGTCGACACCAGCGGCACCATCGGCGGCACCATCGGCACACTGGGCGGTAACACGCTGGTGATTGCGGCAGCCAACCTGCAGACCGGGGTGACCCTGGTCTGCACCTTCACCAATACCCAGCTCCAGCCGGATCTTGCGGTCACCAAACAGGCCAGCCCCGCCGTGGTCGCCAGTGGCGGCACGGTCACCTTCACCCTCACCGCCAGCAATACGGGGACGGAGGATGTTAACGACGCAGTGCTGGCCGATACGCCAGGCCCCGGCTTGAGCTGCACCGCCGCCGGAAGCTGCACGGCCAATGGCGGTGCCACATGCCCGGCCAGCATTCCGGCGGCTGCCCTGTTCGGCGCCGGTGTCACCATTCCCCTGTTGCCTGTGGGCGGCAACGTGGTGGTTACCGTGCCGTGTACCGTGACGGCATCAGGCAATTGAGCCGCAGGTAGATTTACTGAGCAGGAATCGGTAGTAAAACGCTGGCTGCCACTGCGCGTGGGCCGCACTCTGACGGCCACCCTCCGGCATCGGCCAGCGCGACATGCCCAGTGAAGAAGCCGCCATCCAATGGGTTGAATGGTCCGCACTCGGCATCGAGTTGTTGGCGATTGCGCTGATCGTCGCCACCATCCTGGTGTCCACCGTGGTGTACGTGCTGGCGCTGGCCGTGCAGCACAAGGACCGGGTGGAAAGCTATGAACGCTACCGGCGTCGGCTGGGCCGCGCGTTGCTGCTGGGCCTGGAGATCCTGGTGGCCGCCGACATCGTGCGCACCGTCGCGCTGGACAGCACCATGAACGCGATCCTGTCGTTGGGCCTGCTGGTCATCATCCGCACCTTCCTGAGCTGGTCGGTAGTCCTGGAAGTGGAGGGCTTCTGGCCCTGGAAGCGCCCGCCAGAGCGCGCCCCACCGGCACGCGAGGAATAGCCCGGCCATGAACACCCAGGCGCTGATCCTGCACTGCCTGCAGGCAAGCATCATCGGCACCGTGTTCTCCTTCGGCCTGCAGGCGACGGTTTCCGACGCGCTGTTCCTGGTCCGTCACCCCGGCCTGCTGCTGCGCTCCGTGGTAGCCATCTTCATCGTCATGCCGCTGGTTGCCGTTCTCATGGTGGAGGTGTTCGCGCTGACCCGCGCCACCGAGATCGCGCTGGTGGTGCTGGCGCTGGCCCCGATTCCGCCGTTGCTGCCGAAGAAGGAAAGCAAGGCGGGCGGCGAGGGCGCCAATGCGCTGGGGCTGATGGTGGTGATGGGCCTGCTGGCGATCGTGATGGTGCCGCTGTTGACCTGGGTGCTGGGAGCGTACTTCGACCGCGAGTTCGGCATGCCGCCGCAGTCGATCGCCAAGATCATTCTCATCATGATCGTGCTTCCGCTGTTGGCGGGCATGGTGGTCCGCGCCATGGCACCGGCGCTGGCCACGAAACTGGCCAGGCCGATAGCGCTGGGCTCCATGGTGCTGCTGCTGGTCGCCGCCGCGCCGATCCTGTATGCAGCCGTGCCGATCGTGGTCAACCTGCTGCACAGCGGCACGCTGCTGGCCATCGTGGCGTTCATCCTGATCGGCCTGGCGGTGGGCCAGCTCCTTGCCGGCCCGGTCGCGCAGCGCCAGACCGTGCTGGCGCTGTCCACCGCAAGCCGCCATCCGGCCATCGCGCTGGCCATCGCCAAGACCAATTTTCCGGACGAGCCCTTCCTGGCCGCAACCATCGTGCTGTACCTGCTGGTGGTGACCGTGATGGCCATTCCCTACGTCACGTGGCGCCGCCGCAAGGCACCGCCTGCTCCGGAACGCAGCGCCTGAGGGGAGACATCGCCGGCGCGGCTTCGCTGCTGCGTCGTTCATCCGCATCCACGCAACGGGAGCACCGCAAATGGCCACCAAAGCCAAAAAACCCAACATCCTGGTCATGTGGGGTGACGACATCGGGCAAGCCAACCTGAGCTGCTACACCAAGGGCCTGATGGGTTACCGCACCCCCAACATCGACCGCATCGCCAAAGAGGGCATGATCTTCACCGACAGCTATGCCGAGCAGAGCTGTACGGCGGGGCGCTCGTCGTTCATCACCGGCCAGTGCGGGCTGCGCACCGGCCTGACCAAGGTGGGCCTGCCCGGCGCGGATCTCGGCCTGAAGGCGGAAGACATCACCATTGCCGAGGCGCTCAAGCCGCTCGGCTATCGCACCGGGCAGTTCGGCAAAAACCACCTCGGTGACCGCGATGAACACCTGCCCACCGCGCATGGGTTCGACGAATTCTTCGGCAACCTGTACCACCTCAATGCGGAAGAGGAGCCGGAAGAAGTCGATTATCCCAGCAAGGAAGACTTCCCGGACTTCAAGAAGAAGTACGGCCCGCGCGGTGTGCTGCACTGCTGGGCCGATGGCAAGGGCGGCCAGAAGATCGAAAACACCGGCCCGTTGACCCGCAAGCGCATGGAAACCTGCGACGACGAGTTCCTGGCCGCGGCCAAGAAATTCATCCAGGCCGCGCACGACGCAGGCGAGCCGTTCTTCGTGTGGTTCAACACCTCGCACATGCACGCCTGGACCCACGTCAAGCCGGAGAGCCGTGGCCAGTCCGGCCGCTGGCAGTCCGAGTACCACGATGTGATGATCGACCACGACAAGTGCATCGGCGAGATGCTGGATTTCCTGGATGAACTCGGCATTGCCGATGACACCTTCGTCCAGTACAGCACCGACAACGGCCCGCACATGAACACCTGGCCCGATGCCGGCACCACGCCGTTCCGCAACGAGAAGAACTCCAGCTGGGAAGGCGCGTACCGCGTGCCGTGCATGGTCCGCTTCCCGGGCCGGATCGAGGCGGGCAGCGAGTCGAACGAGATCGTCAGCCACCTCGACTGGTTCCCGACGATCCTGGCTGCGGCCGGCGAACCGGACATCAAGGAAAAGCTGAAGAAGGGCCACAAGATCGGCAAGACCACCTTCAAGGTGCACCTGGATGGCTACAACCTGGTGCCGTACCTGACCGGCAAGGAGAAGAAGAGCCCCCGCCCGGGCTTCATCTACTTCACCGACGATGGTGACGTGGCCGCGCTGCGCTACGACAACTGGAAGATGCTGTTCATGGAACAGCGCGTGCCCGGCACCTTGAAGATCTGGCAGGAGCCGTTCGTGGTGCTGCGCACGCCCTACATCTTCAACATGCGCATGGACCCGTACGAACGCGCGCAGATCACCTCCAACACGTTCTACGACTGGATGTTCCGGCACATCTACCTGCTGGTGCCGGCCCAGGCGGTCATCGCCGAGTTCCTGGCCACGTTCAAGGAGTTCCCGCCGCGGCAGAAGGCCGCCAGCTTCAGCCTGGACCAGGTGCTGGCGAAGATGACGGAGAGTTCGTCGGGGTCCTGAACCCGGGCGCCCCTGCACCCCTCGTTGGCCTGACGGTCACGAGGGGTCAGCGGGTGGCATTCCCCGAAGCTGGATGGACACCGTGGTCCTGGCCTGCAGCACCGCAAAGCGCAGGCCGATAGCGTGACGCGCGCAGAGGCGCTGGACAATCGACAGGCCCAGTCCGTGCCCGTTGCTGGCCGCGCCCTTCGCGAACGGTAGCAGCGACGCCGCGCCAACGCCGGTGCCGGGGTTGGAGATATCCAGCCAGCCGCCATCGACTGCAATGGAAACGGTGCCTTCCAGGGTATGCGCGAAGGCGTTGCCGATCAGGTTGGACAGCACGATGTTCAACACGGCGGGTGGCAGCCAGGCTTTCGCATCCGCGTCCACCCGCAGATCCACGCACACGTCACGACCCTCAAGCAACGGCGCCTGGTCGACGATGACACGCTCGATCACCGGCAGCAGCGCGACCACCGTCGGTGGCTCCTGCAGGTGCTCTTCCCGCGCCAACATGAGCAGGGTATTCACGGTCCGCTCGAGCTGCTGCACGGACTGTGCAATATGTCCCACCTGAAGGCGATGGTCCGGCGCAAGGTCGTTGCGCGCCTGCATGCGCTCGCAGGCGCTGCGGATCACCGCCAGCGGCGTGCGCAGTTCATGGCTGGCATCGCGGGTGAATTCGCGTTCGCGGTCCACGAATGCCTCGATGCGTACCAGCAGCCCCTGCAGCGTGCGGGCCAGTGCGCCAACTTCATCGTCCGGCAGGCTTTCGGCGAACCCGGTCGGCAGATGGGAGGGGCTGGCTTCGGCGACCACGTCCGACAGTCGCGACAGCGGCGCGGTCATCCGCCGCGCCAGCCACGCGCCCAGCAGCATGGCGATCACGAGCACGCCAAGGCTGGACCAGCCCAACCATTGCAGGATGCCACCCCGCATCGGCCGAACCACAAGCTGCTGGCTGACCTCGGCCACCAGCCAGGCATCGCCAGGTTCGAGCCGCCGCAGATGGTAGTGGCGACCCTGGTCGCCAGCAAACTCCCGTCGCCAGGGCTCTTCCGCCAGCCGCGCCGGCAGCCCGTCGGGCAGGCTTGCCGCCGTCTCATGCACCGCCATGCCCGGTAATGCCGGCCGCGCCCATCCACCCTGCGTCGCATGATGATGCAGCTGGACCTTGGCTTCCTGCTCCAGCAGCCCGTTGAACATCTGGTCCTCGACCAGATAGACGAACAGCACCACGTAGAAGCCGTACAGCACCGCCACCAGCAGCGCGAAACCGGAGAAGGCCAGCATCAGGCGGTGGCGCAGGCGACGACGCGGACGATGTGCGGCGCTCACGTGTCCGCCTCCAGGCGGAAGCCCACGCCGTGCACGGTCCTCAGCAGGGGCACCGGGAACGGTTTGTCGAGCACCTGCCGCAGGGTGTACAGGTGCGTACGCAGTGGATCGGACTCGGGCGGGCTGGCACCCCACAACCGCTCCACCAGCTCGCTTCGGGTCAGCGTTCGCGGCCACGCTTCGGCCAGCAGCAGCAGGAGCTGCAGGGCGGTGTGGTGGAGCACCAGTGTCTGCCCGTGTCGCTGCACCACGTTGCTGCGCCGATCAATGCTGAGGCTGCCAACCGTGAGCAGGTGCGGGGTGCCGGCACGGTGGCGCTGCGACAGGGCCACGCAACGCGCCACCAGTTCGGCACCGGCAAACGGCTTGACCAGGTAGTCATCGGCACCGCTGCGGAACCCGGCCAGCTTGTCCTCCAACGCATCACGGGCGGTCAGCATCAACACCGGCACGTGCCGGTCGCTGCGCGCGCGCAATTGCTCGCACACGCGCATGCCGTCCAGGCCGGGAAGACCCAGGTCCAGCACCAGCACGTCGGGCGGCTCGGCCAGCGCCTCCTGCAGCCCGGAAAGGCCATCGGCGGCGAAGCGGCTGTCGATGCCCTGTCCGGCGAACAGCAGTTCTAGGTTGGCGCGCAGCACCGGGTTGTCCTCGATCACCAGTACACGCAGGGCACGGCAGGGTGTCATCTCAGCTGTCGATCCGTTTCAGCAGGTCACCAGCCTGTTGCATGCCGGGCGAAGCGTCCAGTACCTCCAGCACCAGTGCCCGTGCCCGGCGGCGGTCGCCCAGCCGCAGGTGCGCCTCGGCGATGCCTAGTTTCAGCTGCGGCTCGGCCATGTAAGGCATGGCCAGCTCCATGGTCTGCAGTGCGGGGCGCAGCGCCGCAAGGTTCGTATCCGCGGCTTTTGCCTGGTAGAAGCCCAGCATGCCAATCAGCTCCACGTGATAGGACGCGGGATCCTGCTTCAGCGCGCTGGCCGCACCCGCGGCATCACCGCCGCGCAGGCGCTCGACCAGCGCCATGGAACGCTCGTCGCGCCCGGGCGTGCGTGCCACCGGGGTCCGCCCCAGGGCGCGTACGATTGCCTCGGCCACGCCAGCGGTGGAGTAGGGGTTCTGGCCAGTGACCAGGCGCCCATCCACCACCACGTGCGGCATCATCAGCGGCGCTTCGCTCCACTCGCCGCCGCGCTCGCGCAGGGCGTCCTCGAGCAGCCACGGGAATTCCTTCGCCCACTTCTTGCCGAACAGGGCTTCTTCCTCATTGGTGAAGCCGGTCAGCTGCCGGCCTGCAACCAGCGCGCTGCCGTCGGCAAGCCGCACCTCGGCCAGTGCGGCAGGTCCGTGGCACACCGCCGCAACCACCGCGCCATTGGCCCATGCCGCGCCGATCAGCCGCTGCAGCGGCTGTGAGCGGGGCAGGTCGAACATGGCGCCTTTGCCGCCCACCACATAGACCGCGCGGTAATCGCTGGCACGCAGCGTGGCGATGGGCCGGGTGGCGGCAAGCTGCGCCATGGCAGCGCCATCGGCCAGCAGCTGTGCGTTGAACGGTTCGTCGGGGTTGTACTTGTCGGGCTCGACCGGGCCACCCTGGGGGCTGGCCACCTCGACCGCCAGCCCGTTGGCCTTGAAGATCAGCCAGGCCTGCGAGAGCTCGTCGAATTCATACCCGGGCCGGGTCTTGCCGGCATCGCGGCCTTCGCCGCTGAGGACGATCAGGACCGTGTCGGCCGCCTGTGCGGCGGGCGGGAACAGCAAGGCAGCGCCCAGCAGCAGGGCAGGAAGGAAGCGGTGCATGGCAACTCCAGATCGGATGGTGATCCGGAGCATGCACCGCGCCCTTCAAGCAGACTTCAAGTCACGGTTGTCGCGTCAGTTGGCGCCGTCGCCATGCCGCACGGCGAAGATGATCTCCTTGCGGTGCATCTCCGCCAGCTCCGAGCGGGCCACCACGATCTCGTCGTCCATATCCCACACGACCTCCTTGAGGTCGCCACGCAGCTCGCGCTTGGCCGACATTTCGTCATCCCAGGCGCTGCTGTCGGTCACCACGGTGACGGTGTCCGGCGCGACCTTGATGACCTTCAACAGTCCGTAGGCCTTCTCGCCCGGCTGCTGGAACTCGGCAAACTCCGAAAGCACCGCGGCATACAGGTCACCGACCTTCGGGTCGTTCGTCTCAGCGGCCTTGTCGCCACCACGGGCGCAGGCAGTGAAAAGGCTGAGCGAGGTGAGCAGCAGGGCAAGGAAGGCAAGCTTCTTCATGGTCATCCATAATTAGAAGGGCAGAAAGTGGCGGCATTCTACCTCACCCGCTGTTACGCACGACCCGCTTGCGGTATTCGCGTACGTTGTCGCCCCGGATCCGCGTTTCCTGCGTGCCGGTGATGGTATCGACCTGCCGGTCCGAGCCGGTCACGGGCTTGGCCTCCACCGTGGTCTCACGCTCGAACGCATGCGACTTGTCGGTGTTGCGGTAGTACCGGTACAGGCCCCAGTACAAGGCGGTCGCGCTGGCGGGGCCCGCCAACAGCAACCAGAGTCCACTGTCATCGCTCATGAGGCAGCTACCAGGAACCAGAGGGTGATGGCTTCAACGATGGTGCCGGTGGTGAGCGCGGCCAGCAGCAGTTTCCACTGCTGTACCGGCACGCTGCCCATGGTTTCACCGGTTCGGCCGTTGACCGCGATGTAATGCAGCATGCCGCCGTTGCGGCCAGGCTGGTGGTACGAGTACAGCCACACCGGCAGGTACATGGATACCCAGCGCGAGCCGTGCAGGTCCACGCGTTCCTGCTCCCAGCGCACGCCACGGTCGTAGCGGCGCACCGAACCTTCCACCTGCGCCCGGGCGATGGACAGCAGCTGGTCTTCCAGCCGCGGCTTCATCTTTTCCACGTCCAGGTTGCGCTTCTCGGACGAGAAGCCCAGCAGGTACGACGCGTTCCACTTCAGCGCGTTCTTGGTATCGAACGGCAGGATCGCGTTGATGATGTTGTTGGTGTTGGCCTTGGTATCCAGGTTGCCGCGCTCGGCGGACGATTCCAGGGGCAGGTCATCCACGGTGAAGTCCACCGCGCGGTCCACCTGGTACACATCGGCGTCGTAGTAGGTCTTCTTCTTGTCACCTTCGCCGCGGGTGTACTGGCGGCTCTTGATCTCACCCTTGCCGGACACACTCGCGCTGACATTGCTGTCCACGATCATGTAGGGCATGTACACGCCCACCACGTTCTCGGGCGTGAACTGGTCCTTGAAGGCCTTCAGCGCGAACAGGCGTCGCTTGTCCACGAACTGGCGGATGCGCGCCACCGCATCGTCCTTGGTGATCCGGAACGGCAGCACCGCATCGGGCACCGCACCGTTGGCCACCTGTTCGTTGACCCCGAACACATGGCGGCACCAGTGGCAGCGTGCGGTCATGGTGGTTTCGGTGTTGATGGTCACTTCAGCGCCGCAGCCGGTGCACTTGAAGCTCATCAGGCTGGCGGTGCCGGCCTCGATGTCGCGTGCGCCGGACGCGATGATGGTGCCGCGCAGCTGGTCCAGGCCTTCGCCCAGGCCGAACTCCTGCTCGACCAGCGCGCCATGCCATTCGTTCCGGCAGAACTGGCAGACCAGCACGTCGGTGCCCAGCTTGAGCCGCACATCGGTGGAGCCGCACTTGGGGCAGCGGTTCAGGCCATCCTTGAGCTCCTCGGCACTGGTATCGAGCGCGACCGGATCGGGCGCCTCGATCTCGGCGCGGATCGGGTCGGGCAGGGTAGCCGGGTCAAGCGGGAAGCTACCCGGCAGTGGCGGCACATCGCGCGGCGAGCCGGGGCCGGTCACGCCCTCCGGCAACGGCGGTGGGCCCCCGGGCAACGGGGGCGGTGTCTTCGGGTCGGACATGGTTTCGTTCGCCCGCCTTACAGACCCAGTGCCTTGGCCTTGAGTGCGTCGTAGTCGTCCTGGGTGATCAGGCCGAGGTCCAGCATCTCCTTGGCCTTCTTGAGCTTGGCGACCGGATCGTCGGCTGCCGGTGCTGCCGGGGTCACCGGCTGCTGCAGGCCGCCCGCACCGAACATGCCGGTCGCCATGCCCACCCCGACCAGGCCTGCCGCGCCGCCATTCTCACCGGCCGACTGGATGCCCTGGGCCACGCTGGCCTGCAGGTTGGAGTTGCCACGCCCACCCGACAGCGCATCGGCGCGCTGCACGGTCTTGAGCAGCTCGCGGGTGTTGGCGTCGTATTCGATGGAGACGATGGCGGTCTTGACGATGGCCAGGCCACGGTCGGACTTCCACTGGTAGCCCTGTTCAACCGCCGCCGACAGACTCTGGGCAAAGCCCAGCGAATCCTGCTGCAGCTTGGTGATGCGGTTGCCCTTGGAGGGATCATTGGTGTACAGGCTGAACGCCGGCGCCAGCGAACCCACCACTTCATTGAACAGCTGGGTGGCGGCCGCGTTGTCCAGGTCGGTGAAGTCGAACACCTTGCCCGGCTGCAGGTAGCTGGCCGGCACGAAGTTCTTCACGAACAGGATCGGGTCGACGATCTTCAGCGTGTACGAGCCCCGCGTGACCGCGCCTACCTGGGTGTTGAGGAAGCCGTCGTCCCAATAGATTTCCGACTGGGTACCGAAGCGGTTGTCGGGCAGTTCCTTCAGCGAGACGAAGAAGGCCGCCTGCTGGCCGCCCGGCTGGCCGCCGAACTTGAAGCGCTCCCAGCTCTGCTTGATCAGCGGGGTGACGATGCCGTCGCCGGCGAAGATGGACTGCGAATTCAGGTCATCCGAGCGCCATTCATAGCCACCCGGTTCGGCCACGAAGCCGGTAATGGCGCCGTCCTGGAACAGCAGCAGGCCGTAGCCTTCGGGCACCACGATCTTCGAGCCGTTGGTGATGATGTTGGACGAGCCGCTGGTATTGGACCCGCGCCCGGCATTGGTGCCCTGCGGCACGGCCGCGAACAGCGCCGCGGTAGCGGGCAGGCCCGTCGGCACAGTGTAGAAGTCCTTCCACTGGTCGGCCAGCACGCCGCCCACTGCACCCTTCACAGCCTGTACAAGACCCATGACCCGCTCCCTGTGATCCAAGGACGGGCACCGCGCCCGTCACGATGGGGGGACTATAGCAGCCGGCTTGGAAGGGGGTGGAGTGACCTCCACCTATCAGAATCTCGTAGGATTCAAGGGACGGGGGACGCCGATCAACGGCCCCAGCCCAATCTAAGAGGCCAAAGCATGGATCTGCTTGTTGATTCCACCAAGTCGTATCGCCTCTTCGTGGATGATCTGGGCCAGCTTTGCCTTGGCATCATGACCGGCGGCTTTGCCTTGTACGAGGTTACGTTTCGCCTTTCCGGAGAGGAGCAGGCCGAGTACGCCAAGCATGGCAAGGCGTTCCTCGAAGAGCTTTCGTACAGGGCATCGAGGGATCCTGGTGGGTACTGCGCCCGCTAGCAGGCAAGGTGGCCGATGACATCCTTCTGGGCGTCGTGGCTTGGCGGGATGGATACATCTAGTTGTTGCCAATCGGCGCGCGGATCCACGGAGTACGCTCAGCAGGGCAGCCTGCATTAGAGGTGGATGTCAGTGACCCATTTGAGCCGATTCGTGATGACGCATTCCGCTAAGGGTCTTTCTGTAAGTGAAGTGCTTGCCCTCCTGAAGCGGGGTGAGGAAGTCTCCTGCTCCAAGTGCGGTTCGCGACTTCAGACAATTCCAGAAGAATGGGCGGAAGGGACCCCGCTTAGATTGATCAAATGCCCGATCAGCGAGGGTCACTACGTTGTGTTCTTTGAAGACGCAGAGGCGATGCACGATATCAGAGATCTCATCAGGAGCTTTGGTCGCAAATGAAGGGGCGCACTGCCGGTCTGTCCCGTGGCAGATTGCACTTCATTTTGCCGTCTACGGAGTACGGTTCCGGTATGCTCGACCCTTGGTTTTTGGCTTGCCTTGGTAAGATCAAACATGAAAGTTTCGAAATCCATCCTTGAAGCTGAAGATTTCCTTGCGTCTTCCATCTGGCGCGACGATCGAGACACGGAGAAAGTCTCTCCTGTAGTCGATCTGGACGATGAAATCGAGAGCATTGGTGATCTTTTCTTCAGGGTAAGAATAGAAACGCCTCAAGGGCTGTCATTCGATGGTTTCGTTTCTGGCATCGGTGACGTTGGCATGGGGATTTTCGCAAACGGAAAGATGTATGCAATCAACTCGAACTTCCCGAAGTTCTCGATTGAAAGCGTAACGAGGCTCTTGGCTGACAACCCAGGGCTTGGGCCTCTTGAGGCCTCCTCTCTCTTTCCTCTTCGATTCACTACGATGATCGAGAGGGAGCCAATCAGGGAGTTCTCAGGCGAAATCGATCTTCGTGTGCCGTAGTGCCATCGCATGCACCTGACGGCCTTGGAAGCTCGCTCTCTAGTGGCGTGATGGGCAAGATGGAGACTCAACAAGATGACCGGCGTAACCGTTCCCCTGTTCGAGACATTTGAAGCGGCGCTCGCTGAATTCATGAAGGATGGCTCTGTTACTACGGTTCGTTGCGAGCGATGCGAAGGTGTGATTGAGATCGCCGCACCGAATCCGTCCGGAATGATTGTGAGATGCAGTTGCGGCGCCTATAACGATAACCTGCGCGGAATCTGAGGAAGTCCAGTAGGTGGCTCGGAGTTACTGCCGACGCAACCCATGAACTGCGGAAATCGCCGCCAGCCGCTGCCCTGAAGGTCGGGCGCGCGGCGCTGGCGGGACTGAAGGTGGGGTTGTCGCAGCGCTGAATCGCTTATGGCAGATCGCACTTCATCTTGCCGTCCACATAGTACGGCTTGGGTACGTTCGGGTTCTCGCTGGTCTTCTCGAACACCACCTCGAAGGAGGCCGCATCCGGCGTGCCCTTACGCTCTGTGCAGGCGTCCTGCAGCTTCTTCTTGACCGCGGCGATGCCCGCGTCGCGATTGGCGCCGTCTGCGCTGTTGGTCAGGTTGGCGACTTCCGCGAAGGCGAGGGAACTCATGCCCAGCAGGCATCCGGCAACAACGGCAGCGTGCAGCTTCTTCATTGCGACTCCTTTGCAGTGTTTGATTGCTTCCCTCGATCAAGCCGAGCGGAACGATTGATGCGCCGGGCGTTGTGCCTGTAGCGCGCTGCTAGGATAAGCAAGGCAGGTTAAGGCTTCGTGGTTGGTACTGGACGGAAGGAGTGATGCAGGATGCTGATCAAGGTGATGGCGTGGTTGCTGGTGCTGGCGGCGGCATTCTTCGCCATAGTTGGAGCCGCGCCGTTCGGCGGCGGCGCATTCTTCCCGATCATTTCATTGCCAGCCGGCGCGTTCATGGCGTGGCGAGGTCAGGTCGTGGCGCCGTTGCTGGTGGTGTGCTGGGCCGTCGTCGGGTTCTGGATTTCGGTGTTTCCGGTGGCTGAGATAGTGGATGGGTGGGGGATCGCGGTCTGGCTGGGAGCCTGGACTGCTGCGGTGTTCGTTGGGGTTTTTCGGCGTCGGCCAGCGGATCACGACCAACGGTCGTGAACTACCGATTGCCATAGCGACTCAGTCCGGGCGCTCGCGGCGGCGACGCTCGTACAGCTTCATGTCCGCGCGGTTGATGGTGTCGGCGACGGTCTCGGAGGGGCGGCTGATGGCGCAGCCGCCAGAGAAGCGGACCGGGGCCAGGTGGGCGCGTGCCTGATAGGTGGCCTCCAGTGCCTGCAGCCGCTCCATGCTGGCGCCGGGTACGAACACCAGGAATTCATCGCCGCCCAGGCGCACTACCACCTCGTTATCTTCGAGCGGGCTGGACAGGAACGCCACGAACTCGACCAGTACTGAGTCGCCGTGGGCATGCCCCTGGGTGTCGTTGATCTCCTTGAAGTGGTCCAGGTCGAACACCAGGCAGCCCCACGCTTCGAGCTGCTGCTGTGCGAGCTCGCTCAGGTAGCGCCGGTTGAAAGAGCGGGTGAGCGGATCGCGGATCGCCATTTCCAGCAGTTGGCGCTCCTGCAGGTGCTGGGTGGTGATGTCCTGTGCGTGGCCCAGCACGTACGGCGGGTCAGCTTCGGTATCGAGCACGTTGTGATACGCCCAGTAACGGCGCGAGCCATCCTCGGCCACAAGCTCCATCAGGCCGGAGTCGCTCTGGTTTTCGGCGACGCGTTGCAGGTAGTACTGGAGCTGGTCCTGGCGTTCCAGCGGAATGATCTCTGCCAGCGAGCGACCCAACAATTCCGCTTCCGGGCGGCCCAGTGATAGCGAGGCTGCAGGGTTCACCGACGTGATTTCCCCAGACAGCGTGTGCGTACAGATCAAGCCGAGGCTGTGCTGGAACAGGCGGCGGTAACGCGCTTCGCTCTGCGCCAGTGCATCCACGGCGGAGCGTTGTTCCGTTACGTCCTGGATGGCGCCGATCAAGCGGGCACCGGCGGCGTCTTCGACGCGCTTGCCCACGATGTGCAACCAGCTGCGTTCGCCAGCGGCAGTGATGGCGCGAAGCGTCAGGTCGATGGGAGATCCGTCGGCGGCGCAGGCGGCGATGGCGGCCTGCAGCTGCGCGTGGCCCGGCTCCGGGTAGAAGGACAGGGCGGCAGCCACGTTCGGGTCGAAATCCTCGGGTACGCCATGGATCAAATGGGTCTCACGGGTCCAGGACAGCGTGTTGGTGTCCAGCGCCAGCTCCCAGCCACCCACCCTGGCCAATGTGTTGGTCTGCTCAAGGAAGGCCTCGCTTCGCAACAGCTGGTGGTGCAGGCGAGCACGTTCGGTCATGGGGTCCTCCGCAGCGTCTGCCGTCATCGTAGGGACGGGGTAGGGAGGGGGTGGTGAAGCCGTCGAGGGCATATTGACCTGTAATGTTATAATGTCACACTATGTGACCTGGCCGCGCTGCGGCACCCCCTCCAGATTTGTGACGCCTGCCTCTAAATGAAGATCCATGCCCTGATGACGGCCGTCGCCGCTGTCGTTTTTGCCCCCGAATCCCGCGCCCAGTCGTCCGATTCCGCGCTCACCCTGGGTAAGGTCGATGTGCACCAGCACACCGAAGGTCAGCTCACCGCCCACCAGGTGCTGACCTCGGTGGACGTGCTCGGCGCGGACCAGATCGAGGACAAGAACGTCTCGCACAGCTGGGAACTGCTTGGCCAGATGCCCGGCATCCAGCTCACCGAAACCCGTCAGGGTGCCGAATCGGGCAAGGTCAGCTTCCGCGCCTTCAATGGCGAGGGCTACCTCAATGCGATCAAGACCCTGATCGACGGTGTGCCCAGCAACGTCAACAGTGGCAACCAGCGCTTCATCGACATGCTGTTTCCGCTGGAAATCAGCTTCATTGAAGTGGTGCGTGGCACCAACGACCCGCGTTACGGCCTGCACAACATCGGCGGCAACGTGAACTTCGGCACGCGCCAGGGTGGCAACTACACCGATGGCCGGTTCGGCTACGGCAGTTACAACACCCGCGACGCGCAGCTGGCCATTGGCCGGGAAAACAACGGCTTCGCGCAGAACTACTTCATCGGCACCCAGGCCTCGGATGGGTATCGTGACCACGACAGCTCACGCAAGTACGCTATCGGGGGCAAGTGGTTCTACGGCAGCCTGGACGACGGCATGCGCATCGGCCTCACCGCACGTGCCTACCACCACGAAGCCGATGAGCCAGGCTTCATGACGGCCGAAGAACTGCGTACCGACCGCCGTGGCTCGCAGCTGCGCAACGCCAACGATGGCGACGACCGTGACATGCGCCAGATCGGCGTGCACATGGACCTGAAGCTGGCCGACACGCTGTTCCTGGGCAGCAAGCTGTACTACAACCGCTACGAAGACGACCGCCGGGTGACCTTCAGCGACCTGCCCGCCGGCAATGCGCCGCGCCAGCGCCGCGTGTGGGACGAAAAGCAGACCGGTATGCTCACCACGCTGACCTGGCAGGCCGGCGCTACGCTGACGCTCGAAGGCGGGGTGAACGTCGAGCACCAGGACAACGGCTACATCCGCGAGCGTTTCAGCTACGCAGAGCCCACCGACTTCAGCGCCACTCCGGCACGCGTACAGAACAACGACCGCCATACCTTCGACAATTACGGCGCGTATGTGCAGGCGATCTACCAGCCCATCGACGCGCTGAAGATCGTGCCGGCGTACCGGGTGGACCGTTTCGATGGCGATACCCGCCTGCCGGGCGGCATCACCGGCCCGCTGCAGCGCTACGGCACCATCGACCAGCCCAAGCTGAGCGTGGTCTATGCCTTCAACGACAGCACCAACGTCTACGCCAACTGGGGCCGCACCTTCCAGGTGCTGACCGGTTCCACCGCGCCGGCGTACCTGACGCCAGGGCAGGAAGCCATGAACCCGTCCACCAATACCGGCATGGAGCTGGGCATGAAGTTCAGCCCCTTTGCCGGCAGCCAGGCGCGCATCGCGGTATGGCAGCAGGATGCGGCCAACGAAGTGTCCAACATGCCCGCCACCGGCACCACCGTGACCCTCGGCAAGACCCGCCGCCGTGGCGTGGATGCACAGATCAGCGCGCAGGTGGGGGAGAAGTGGACGGTATGGGCCTCCCACGCGTACCAGGAGGCAAAGATCGAGCGAGATGGTCGCGATGCCAGCCTGTCGCTGGAGGGGCGTGAAGTCGCCGCGACCCCGCGTTACATCAGCAACATCGGCCTCGACTTCCAGGCCACCGAAGCCCTGCAGCTCGGCCTGCAGGGCAGGGCGCAGGGCGATTACTACCTGGAAGAGCGCAACGTGGCCGGCAAGTACGGTGGCTTCGCAGTGCTGGACCTCAGCGCCCGCTATGACATCACCCCACGCTGGAGCGTGGATGTGCAGATGAAGAACGCCACCGACCGCCAGTACGCTTATGCGTGGTACGACAGCTTCTTCTGGGAGCAGCCGCAGCCGATGTTCTCACCGGCTGCGGGGCGTTCGCTCCATCTTGCCTTCAACATGAAGCTCTGACCGATCAGAACCGCGCAGTTGCGCCCACGAAGAAGGTGCGCGCACCGCCGTCGTAGTTGTTGCCTTCGTCGATGGTGGAGACGTCGCCGGCGTTCAGCACGCCTGCGCGCAGGGTCAGGTTTTCGTTGACGTTGAACCCGGTCACCAGGTCCCACGTGGTGTAGGCCTTGGCGAACGTCGAGCTGGTGCTGGAGACCAGCTGCTCGCCGATGTGCTGCGCGCTCAGGTTCAAGGACCAGGCGTCGGTCACCTGCCAGTCCAGCGAGGTATTGGCGGTGATCTTGGGCACCACCAGCAGGTTCGCGCCGGTGGTGCGGTTCTTCGATTCCAGCATGCGGGTAGCGTTGGTGGTCCAGCTCAGGCGCTCGTGCAGGGGCACGGTGACGCTGGCTTCCACGCCGCGGGTGCGCGCCTTCTGGATGTTCTGCGCCACCGTCCACCAGAAGCCGTTGACGAAGCTGGAGTCGTAGCCGGCAATCTCGCGCAGCGGCACCTGTTCGATCTTGTCGTCGAAGTCGGTGAGGAAGTAGGTGGCCGAGGCCGACCAGCCGCCGCGATCAAAGCCGACGCCCAGCTCGTAGTTGGTGCTGGTTTCCGGTTCCAGGTTCGGGTTGCCGGCCATGTAGCAGCCGGTGGTGCCATCGGCGCTGACCGAACGGTTGGTCCAGCCTTCCACGGTCAGGCTGCGGCAGCCGTTGCCACCGGACTGGGTGGCCGCACCGGCGCTGCCCTGCTTCAGGTTCGGCGCACGGAAGCCCTGCGATACGCCACCGCGCACGGTCCAGTCATCGGACGGGTGCCACACCCCGTAGATGCGCGGGCTGAGGTTGTCGTCGTAGTTTTCGGTGTTGTCCCAGCGCAGGCCCAAGGTCAGCGTGAAGCGCTCATGCAGGGTGATGTGGTCTTCGGCGAACAGCGCCCACGAATCGGCCTCGTTGGTCGGGCTGATGCGGCCGCTGCCGCTCCAGGTCACCGGCACCGTGCCGATGGTGTCGGTGTTCTGCAGTTCTTCGCGCTTCCACTGGCCACCCACGTTCAAGCGGTGCTCGAAGCCCAGGTGGAAGCCGGTGGCGAAGGCGGTATCGAACACGGTTTCCTTGGAGTGGTTGCCCACCTGGCTGCCCTTGTCCTCGTAATCGTTCTGGGTCAGCGTGGACTTGGAGGTGCTGGCATCGCCATAGCGGCCGTCATGGGTCACCACGTAGCCGGTGTGCACCAGCTTGGACAGGCCCCATGCGCCGACATCGCCGCCACCGCTGTTGCGCTGCACGCCATGGGTAGCTTCGAAGCCCACGGTGTGGTCGCCGTTGATCGCCCAGTTGAGCAGCGCGTTGGCGTTCTCGGCCTTGGTGCCCGGGGTCTGGCCACGGCCACGATCGGATTCGCGATCGGTCACGTTGGCGCCGATGCGCAGGCCCAGGTTTTCCGTGAGCGGGCCACTGAACAGCGCGCCCATCTGGGTGGTGTTGCCGCGCGTGGACGAATCCGGCTTGCTGTAGTTGAAGGTGACCGAGCCACCCCATTCCGGGGCGATCTTGCGGGTGATGATGTTGATCACCCCGCCCATGGCGTCAGAGCCGTACAGCGACGACATCGGGCCACGCACCACTTCGATGCGCTCGATCATGTCCGGCGACAGCCAGTTCAGATCCTGCGGACCGAGGTCATCGCGGTAGTTCACGCCGGACGAATTGCCTTGGCGGCGGCCGTCGATGAGGATCAGCGTGTACTGCTCGGGCAACCCGCGCAGGCGGATCTTCGATTGCGCACCAGACAGCGCGTAGCCACCGGTCACGCCCGGCACGGTGCTGAGCAGCTGGCCGATGCTGGTCACCGGCTTGCGCTCGATTTCCTGGCGTGTGATCACGCTGATGCTGGCGGGCGCATCCTTGATCCACTGCTGGGCACCGGTGGCGGTGACCACCACGGTGTCCATGTTTTTGGCATCGCCCGCGGCATCGGCGGCCGCATGGGCCTGGGCGGAAAGGGCGAGGGTGATGGCGGCGGCCAGAGCGGCGGCGGCGTGGGCAGAACGGGGGGAGGAACCGTGCATCGAGCAAACTCCTGAGTAAGAGGGTCCGCTGGCGATGGCTGGGACGTCCGTGTGCGTTGTTTCAGACAACTTTAACAATCGTATCACGAATCATTCGCATCAGATACATTGCGACATGAAGGCGCCAGCATCCTGCCGGCGCCGTCGCGCGCCTCACCAATCGGTGGGCGCGTAATCCTTCAGGAACTGGCCCCACACGTGCTCGCCCGTGTTGAAGCCGTGGATGATCGGGTCGACGATGCGCGCGGCGCCATCAACGATGTCCAGCGGCGGGTGGAAGCGTTCTTCCTCCACCTTGCGCGCGGCGATCTCTGCCGGATCTTCATCGGTCACCCAGCCGGTATCCACGGAATTCATGTGGATCCCGTCGTTCTGGTAATCGGCCGCCGAGGTGCGCGTCATCATGTTCAACGCGGCCTTGGCCATGTTGGTATGCGGGTGGCGGGTGGTCTTGAAGTTGCGGTAGAACTGCCCCTCCATCGCCGACACGTTGACGATGTGCTTGTCGCGCTCGGGCGAGCGCAGCATCAGCGGCTTCAGGCGCGCGTTGATGATGAACGGTGCGATGGCGTTGACCAGCTGGGTTTCCAGCAGTTCCACCGAGGGCACTTCGGCCATCAGCAGGCGCCACGAATTGCGCCCACGCAGGTCCACCTGCTGCAGGTCCTGGTCCAGCCGGCCTTCGGGGAACAGGTGCTGCTGGCCCAGCAGTTCATCGGCCAGCAACGGCACCTGCGAAAGCTCGGCCGCGCGGGTCAGGCCATCGGCACCCACCAGCGCCTGCTCCTGCAGCGACGGCACGTTGGCATCCGAGCCCAGGCCCAGCATCTCCGGGCTGCGCAGCCCTTCGTACTGGCCCACCAGCTTGCGGATGGTGTCCGGCAGGTCGTGCAGGGCGGCGGTTTCGCCGGCCATCATGTGCGCGTAGAACTGCGGCGGGCGGCGCACGGTCTGGCAGGCGTTGTTGATGATGAAGTCCAGGCGCGTGCGCGTGGCCAGCAGCTCGTTGCAGAACGCTTCCACGCTGGGCGTGTGGCGCAGGTCCAGGCCGTACACCTGCAGGCGGTGGCCCCATTCGGCGAAGTCCGGCTCTTCGGCGTAGCGTGCGGCCGAATCACGCGGGAAGCGCGTGGTCACGATCAGCTCGGCACCTGCGCGCAGCAGCTTCAGGCCCGCCTGGTAGCCGATCTTGACCCGGCCACCGGTGAGCAGCGCCACGCGGCCGCGCAGGTCGGCGGTTTCGGTGCGCTTGATGAAGTTCAGCTCGGCGCAGGCCGGGCACATCTGGTCATAGAAATGGTGCAGCTGGGTGAACTTCTGCTTGCACACATAGCAGTGGCGCAGCTCCGGCGAATGCACCGGCTCCGGCGCGGCTTCGGCGTTCTCACCGTTGTGCGCGTCGTGCAGGCCGGCCTTGTGCGGCGGGAAGTAGTTCGGCGTGCTGAACACCGGCTTGCGGCGCAGGGCACGGATGCCGGTCTGCTCCAGCAGCGCTTCGGCCTTGCGCACCTTTTCGTGGTGGCGTGCCTTGGCCTGCTGCTTGAGCATCGCCCGGCGTGCCTTCGGCTCGGGGTGGTAGACCTTGGCTACCACCTGGTGGAAACGCACGCGATCGTCTTCCGGCAGCGTGTCCAGCACGGCGCGGTCGGCCTCGATCGCCTCCAGCAGGTCCAGCGCGGCGCGCAGGCGGTCGGTCAGGGGCAGCTCGTCCTGGGGCAGGGCGTCGGCGGGAGGGGAAGCGATAGCGTTCACGTTGGATCCGGAGATGACGGCAGGATGGCGGCCCCCGCGGTTGGGCCCGGGCGCCGGGTGAGCGGGCCCCGTATTGTACCGCCACCAGGG
>NZ_JASCOP010000031.1:0-36187 GCF_029959395.1 Stenotrophomonas sp. PS02300 | reverse complement strand
CTTTTGTTTTTGTCCCCCCGCGTCGGGCCCCCCCCCCCCCCCCCCCCCCCCCGGGGGCGCCCGCTACCGGTAGGTACCGACCGTTGGTCGGTACTTGCCGCACCGCGCGACCAACAATTGCGAACCATTCTCATCAATGGTGTAATTCGGTATTCGCTCTCTCTTCCGTGACCGTGGCCGCCCCTTCGCCCTCCTCTGCCGTGCAGCAACAGCAAAGCCGTGGCTTCTGGCTGCGCACCCTGCACCAGTGGCACTGGATCAGTTCGGCGGTGTGCCTGATCGGCATGCTGCTGTTCGCCGCCACGGGAATCACGCTGAACCATGCGGCGAAGATCGAGGCCACGCCGCAGGTGGTCAATCGCCAGCTGGAGCTGCCGGCCGAGCTGCTGGGCCAGCTGGGGGACCGCACCGACGGCAATGCCCCGGTGCCGCGCGCGGCCGTGCGCTGGCTGGACCGCGAACTGGGCATTTCCATCGGCCGTCGCCCGGCCGAATGGTCGGCCGAGGAAATCTATCTCTCCATGCCCAGCCCCGGCGGCGACGCCTGGTTGAGCATCGACCGCGAAAGCGGCGCGGTGGAATACGAAGCCACCTCGCGCGGCTGGGTGTCCTACTTCAACGACCTGCACAAGGGCCGCAATGCCGGCCCGGCCTGGGGCTGGTTCCTGGATGTGTTCGCCGTGGCCTGCCTGGTGTTCTGCATCACCGGCCTGTTCCTGCTGCACCTGCATGCCCGCCAGCGCCGCATGACCTGGCCGCTGGTCGGGCTGGGCCTGATGGTGCCGCTGCTGATCGCCCTGATCCTGATCCACTGACTTCCTTCGCCTTCCCCTTCCCGGAGCCGCACCCATGCGCGTCACCCTCACCATCGCCCTGAGCGGCCTGCTGGCCACCTCGCCGGCCTATGCCACCACCCTGGACATCAACGTCGAGGTGCCCAAGCTCAACGTGGCCGAGTACCACCGCCCGTATGTGGCGGTGTGGCTGGAAGGGGCCGACCAGAAGGTCGCCGCCAACCTGGCGGTCTGGTACCAGCAGACCGGCAACAGCGAAGGCCAAGGCACCAAGTGGCTGCCCGACCTGCGCCAGTGGTGGCGCAAGAGCGGCCGCGAGCTGAAGGTGCCGGTAGACGGCGTGACCGGGCCGACCAAGCCGGTCGGCACCCACGCGCTGTCGTTCACCGACAAGCAGCCGGCGTTGAAGGCGCTGGCACCGGGCAATTACACGCTGGTGGTGGAAGCGGTACGCGAAGTCGGCGGCCGCGAGCTGGTCAAGATTCCCTTTACCTGGCCGGCCACCGCGCCGCAGAGCGGCAAGGCCCAGGGCAGCACCGAGCTGGGCCTGGTCACGCTGTCGCCCAAGCCCTGATGTTCCACTGCCCTCCCCGTCGAGGGCACCCTTAACCTGTACCTGGAGTTGTTGATGAAGCGCTCGCTCGTCCTAGCCGCCGCCCTGGCCGCCGCACTTCCGTTCTCCGCCCTGGCCCACAAGGCCTGGCTGCAGCCCTCGCAGACCGTGATCGCCGGTGATCATCCGTGGATCACCGTCGATGCGGCGGTGTCCAACGACCTGTTCTACTTCAACCACGTGCCGCTGCGCCTGGAAAGCCTGGTCATCACCGCGCCGGACGGCACCACCGTGCAGCCGCAGAACGCCTCCACCGGCAAGTTCCGCAGCGTGTTCGATGTCGAGCTGACCCAGCAGGGCACCTACCGCCTGGCCTCGGTCAACAACGGCCTGTCGGCCAGCTGGGAAGAAGACGGCAAGCCCAAGCGCTGGCGCGGCACCGTGGCAACCTTCGCCACCGAAGTGCCGAAGAAAGCCAAGAAGCTGCAGGTGAGCCAGTCGGTCAACCGCATCGAAACCTTCGTCACCAACGGCACCCCGAACGCCACCGCACTCGCACCGACCAAGTCGGGCATCGAGCTGGTCGCCGTGGGCCACCCCAACGACCTGGCCGCCGGCGAAGAAGCGACGTTCCGCGTGCTGGTCGACGGCAAGCCGCGCGCCGGCCTGGCCTTCGAGATCACCCGTGGCGGTACGCGTTACCGCAACGCGCAGGAAGAGATCAAGGTGACCAGCGACAAAAAGGGTGAGTTCTCCGTCACCTGGCCCGAAGCCGGCATGTACTGGCTGGAAACCAGCAGCGAAGACAAGAAGACCACGCTCAAGCAGGCCAAGACCCGCCGCCTGAACTACGTCGCCACGCTGGAAGTGCTGCCGCTGTAACCATGTCCAGCCTGCACGACATCGCCAGCCTCGGTGGCCACACCATGGGCACCACCTGGCAGGTCAAACTGACCACCGCGCCCGGCCGCGACCTGCACCCGCTGCATGCGGGCATCCAGGCGCAGCTGGATGCGGTGGTGGCGCAGATGAGCACCTGGGAAGCGGCCAGCGACATCACCGCGTTCAACCGCGCAGCGGCCGGCACGTCGCTGCCGCTGCCCGGCCTGTTCGCCGAGGTGATGGACTGCGCGCTCGATATCGCCCGGCGCAGCGAAGGGGCGTTCGACCCCACGGTCGGCCCGCTGGTCGCACTGTGGGGGTTCGGTGCGCACGCACACGCGCAACGCGTTCCCGATGCGGCCCTGCTGGCCGCCACGCGGGCACGCTGCGGTTGGCAGCGGCTGCACTGGCAGGACGGCCGCCTGCTGCAGCCGGGGGGACTGGAACTGGATCTTTCGGCCATCGCCAAGGGCTTTGCGGTGGACCTGGTGAGCCGCTGGCTGCGCGGCCAGGGGATCGATGCGGCACTGGTGGAAGTGGGCGGTGAGCTGCACGGCCATGGGCGCAAGCCCGATGGGCAGCCGTGGCGCGTGCTGGTGGAAGCCGGCCCTGAAGAAGAAGCAGAACTCGCGCATCCGCCGCGCGTGCTGGCACTCGACAACCTGGCCGTGGCCACGTCGGGCGACCGCTGGCATCAGTTCACCCAGGACGGTGCGCAGTTCAGCCACACGCTGGACCCGCGCGTGGGCACACCGGTGGAACGCGCGGCCGCAGCAGTGACGGTGGTCGCGCGCGATGCCATGCAGGCCGATGGCTGGGCCACCGCATTGACGGTGATGGGTGTTGCGCCCGGGCTTGCGTTCGCCAATGCGCAGGGACTGGCGGCACGCTTCATCACGCGGGGCGCGCAGGGCGTCGAGGAACACCTGAGCACGGCGTTTTCCGCGCTGCTCACCGAACAGGATGCCGCCGCATGAAAGGCGGCCCGTCGCGCGCGGTAGTGGGCAATGTGCTGGTGATGGCACTGCTGGCCATGCTGGCGTGGTGGTTGCTGCGCCTGCACCTGCAGGAAGACTGGTGGCTGGGCGCGCCGCTGGCCTCGCAGTGGCGCTGGGCGGCAGGCAGCCTCGCCGCCTACGCCGCGCTGTGCACGCTGCTGTGGTGGCGCGGCCGAACCCGCGACGATGCCGGCAGCGCCGCCGGCGAAGCACCGACGCTGCTGGTCTGGGCCAGCCAGACCGGGTTCGCCCAGCAGCTGTGCGAGCGCAGCGCCGAGGTCCTGCGCGCGGCCGGCGTGCCGGTGCGCGTGCGCGGCCTGCACCAGGTGGATGCCGCAGTGCTGCAGCAGACCACCCGGTTACTGCTGATTGCCAGTACCACGGGGGAAGGCGATCCGCCCGACCACACCCTGCCCTTCCTGCGCCGGGTGATGCCGCAGGATCTGGCACTGCCGCAGCTGCACTACGGCGTGCTGGCCTTGGGCGACCGCAGCTACGGGCACTTCTGCGCGTTCGGCCACCAGCTCGATGCGTGGCTGCGCCAGCACGGCGCGCATCCGCTGTTCGATACGGTGGAAGTGGACAACGCCGACCCGGCCGCGCTGCGCCACTGGCAGCAGTTGCTGGGCCAGCTGGGCGGGAACGCCACCGAGCTGCCCGACTGGGCGCCGGCGCAGTACCAGCCCTGGCAGCTGCACGCGCGCCGCCAGAAGAATCCCGGCAGCCCGGGCGCGGCGACGTGGCGGGTGAGCCTGGTGCCGGCCGATGGCGTGCTGCCGGCGTGGCAGGCCGGCGATGTGGCGGAGATTGGGCCGCAGCACAGCCCGGCCGAGGTCGATGCCTGGCTGGCCACGCACGCACGCGATGGCGCGGCCGTGGTCGAGGGGAAGCCGCTGCGCGAGTGGTTGGCGCGCTCGCACCTGCCGGTGTTGCCCGATGCGGTGCCGGCCGATGACGCGGCGCTCGTGGCCGCGCTCAAGCCGTTGCCGCATCGTGAGTATTCCATTGCCAGCATGCCGGCCGAAGGCGAGGTGCTGTTGCTGCTGCGCCGGTTGCTGCGCCCGGATGGCACGCCGGGGCTGGGCAGCGGCTGGCTGTGCGATCACGCGGCGCTGGGCGGGCGCATCGACCTGCGCTTCCGCAGCAATCCGAACTTCCACGCACCGGCGTTTGACGCACCGCTGATCCTGATCGGCAACGGCACCGGCATTGCCGGGCTGCGCGCGCACCTGCGGGCACGGGCCGAGCGTGGTGCCGGGCGCAACTGGCTGCTGTTCGGCGAACGCACCGCCGCGCATGATTTCTACTTCAAAGACGACCTGCAGCGCTGGCAGCAAGAGGGCATGATCGCGCGGCTGGACACCGTGTTCAGCCGCGACGGCGGCGAGCACCGTTACGTGCAGGACCGCCTGCTCGCGCAGCTGGACACATTGCGCCAGTGGATCCGCGACGGCGCCACCATCCTGGTCTGCGGCAGCCTGCAGGGCATGGCCCCGGCAGTGGATGCGGTGATCGAACAGGCACTGGGCCGCGAAGGAAAAGAAGCCCTGATCGTCGCCGGCCGCTATCGCCGCGACGTTTATTGATCGCGCTGGTCCAGGCGGATCGCCAGCAGCTCGCCGCCACCGCGCAACGCGTAGCGCCGGCGCGGTCCTGCCGCCAGCCACGCGGTATCGCCCTGCTGCAGCGGCGGCAGGTCCGGCTCGCCCTCGAACTCGGCCTGCCCCGCCAACAGATGGATCGCCCACGCCGTTCCCGGCTCGGTGAAGAAGAACATGTTGCCCACCAGCGGGCGGTGCAGCAGTTCGGCATCGACCTGGTCGCGCCGCCACATCAGGTTGAAATCATGGGTGAGCCCATCCACCAGCTCGCCATGGATCTCCGCCTCGCCGGCAAAGCGCAGCCGATCGTGCGGTGGCAGCAACGTATGCAGCGCGCCATCGGCAAAGCGCAGGCGCAGGCCTTCGCCGCGCAGCAGCACCAATTCGCGGTCGATGCCGGGGAAAGACGAGAACGCCGCATCCTGCTCGATCTCGGCAATCGACAACCGAACCTGCCACGCGTCGGTGTCCGGCACGCGCAGGATTTCGCGCGTCCAGCCCAAGCCATTCCGCCAGCGTTCGCGGCGGTATTCAAAGCTCGGAATGACGCGCGTGGCAGCGCTCAATGCGGTGGCGGTCGACATGCCGCCATTGTGCCTCAGCCGGGCTTGCCGCCGCAGTCCGCTTCCAGCAGCTGCGAGTGCGCCAGCCACTCCTTGTCCGGGTAGTAGGCGAACACCATCGCCCCGCCGCGCAGGCTGTCGATCAGCGGCCGCGCCACGGTCAGGCGTACTGCCGGGCAGCCCAGGCTGCGGCCGAGCCGGCCCTGCAACCGTGCGATGGTCGGGTTCACGTACGGCGCACCGTGGATGACGATGGCGCGGTCGCGCGCCTTGTCGTTGAAGCCCGGTTCCAACCCCTCCAGGCGCAGCGAATAGCCGTTGCCGCCCATGTAGGTTTCCTTGGCGGTGAACGCGCCCAGGCTGGACATGAAACTGCCATCGCGGTTGGAGAAGCGTTCGGTGGCGTTGCCGCCGCTGTTGCGGCCATGCGCGACCCATTCCTCGAACAGCAGCTTCTGGTGGGCCAGGTCGAACACCCACATGCGCTGTTCGGTGGAGGGGCGCGAGTAATCGATCACGCTCAGGCGGCCCGGATCCACGCCCAGCTCCGGCCGCCGCAGGGCGCAGGTCATCGCGTTGGCGGCCAGCTGCAGCACCTTGCGGTCCGCATTGGGCGCGGCGCGCGCCAGCATGTCGGCCAGCTGGGCCGGCGGCAGCGTGCGGGGTGGCGGCGTGGTCGCCGCACGGGCGCTGCCGGCCGGCGCGGTCAGCGCCAGCCCGCACAGGGCAACGGTGGCAATCGAAACGGGAATGGAACGCATCAACGCGGTACCGGCAGGGCCATCCCTACAAGGTGGTCCCGCCCGCGTCGGATTCCAAGACCGGCTGCAGGTTCTGTTCATCCGCCACCGGGCGAACCGCCGGCAGGCTGGTCACCAGCAGGGTGGTGCCCGGCACCAGCGCCTTGTACAGCTGCGCGGCGAAGGACGGCGGCAGCGCCATCGGCAGGCTGGGCGTGGCCAGCAGGTCCGGGCTGGCATTGCCGGCGCTCTGCCCCAGCAGCGGGTAGGCGGTCCACTTGTGCAGCTTCTGGGTCGCATCCAACGGGCTGGCGGTGTCCGAATAGCCGTCCTGCATCACGAACAGCGTGGTGCCTTCGAACGCCGGCAGCGCCTTGGCTTCCAGCCGCGATTCGCCGATCAGCACGCCATCGCGCAGCACGTACAGGCGCTGGTCGTGCAGGCTGACCAGGATGCCCACCTGGCCCGACGGCGCGGCGCTGTCATTCCAGTACTGGTCCGGCGCGTCGGTGGTCTCCAGCAGGGTCTTGCCCACGCTGTTCACCGGGGCCAGTACCGCCGGGTAGGCCAGCGTCATCGGCGCGGATTTGGCATCGGCCACCACCACCGTGTCACCGCGCTTGGTTTCGCCGAACAGTTTCTGTGCGAAGGCCTGCGGCAGGCGCACGCAGCCGTGCGAGGCCGGATGCCCGGGCAGGTTGCCGCCGTGCAGCGCGATGCCGTCCCAGGTCAGCCGCTGCATGTAGGGCATCGGCGCGCTGTTGTAGAGGTTGGATTTGTGGTCCTTGTCTTTCTGCAGGATGGTGAACACCCCGGTCGGCGTTTCATGCCCGGTCTTGCCCGAGCTGATCGTGCTCAGGCCGATGGCGATGCCGTTGCGGTACACGTAGGCGCGCTGCTCATCCAGGCTGACCACCAGCACGATCGGCCCGGCCGGCGAGATTTCCGGATGCCAGAGGAACTGGCCGGGCTTGAGATCGGTGGGGCCGGGGCTGGCGGTGGCCGGCGCGGAAACCGACTTTGAAGGCGTCTGCGCGGCGGCGGCCGCACCGACGGTAACACACAGGCCCAGAGCCAGAAGGGTTCGGCGTACTCGCATTCCATCATTCCGTTGCGGCGACGCCATCAGGCTACACGATTGCGGACACCAGTTCGGCTCAGGGTGTTACGACCCTACCGCACCGGTTAACGGATACGAAGTGTTCATCCGGCACCGCACGCAGCCTTCCGTTCTCGTAGAAGCGTACGGGGTAGCGTAGGCGAACGATATAGGTTTCGTAACCCAGAAGACGAGAAATCGGCGAAGGGGCATGGCCTTCCCACCCGCGAGCGACCATCTGGCATGCATGAGGATTGAGCGCCAGAAAATGGTCAACCCCGGTAAACGTCACAGGGTGCGATGGTCGGCCATAAGTCACGCTCAGATTGCCGTCCTTTTGCCGCCAGCGCGCCAACTCCACGCTTGGCGGGTAGCTGGCAAGTACGCTCGCGATGGCGACACGTTCGATCTCCTGGGCAGGCACGAAACGCCGCTGCTCGAAGCAGTAGCCTTGCCAGGCGAGCACCACCAATGCCACGACGCATGCCCGCACCATCGTGAGCACGCCGATGAGAAGGGCAGTCCTCTTCAGCATGTCGAGGTCCGGTACACGCCGAAGTCAACGCCAGCCTTCAACGGGTCAAGGGGGGTGCCGTACGTCACGACCTTGCCGCACCGAGTGACGCTGACATAACTCTCATGGGGAATGGAGCGGATCTATCCATCCTGCTCGAAGCGCACCGGGTAGTGCAGCCTTACGAGGTAGTACTCGACGCCAAGCAGGGCGGAGAGTCCCGACAGACGTTTACCGTCCGCTCCCCCTTGCTCGATGTGGGCCCCATCAGGCAACCGCGTCAAGAAGTCATCAACGCTGGCGAAACGCTCGGCATTGGCCGGCACGGCCCAGGTCTGCACACTACGTCCTTCCCCCAGATCCTCGAGGCTTACCGGGACGCTTGGTGGAAAGGTCTTCAACTCATGGCGCACGGCCGCCTGCTTGATTTCCGCCGGGTCGAGGATGCGCTGCTGTTCGCCGCAGACGCCCCGCCTGGCCGCATCCATCCGCTGCACCCCAAAGAGGATCGCCCACAGAAGGAGGGCGCCGCCAATCAGGAAGGGGACATACTTCATGGATGGATGCCTCGGCGCACGGCCGGGCGCTCGCCCGCGTACGTGGGAAAAAACAGTGTGCATTGCGCATACCACTGCCGCATAACATCCTTGCCATGCCTGTCTGGAGGGGCTCGCAGGAAAGCAGCGGGAATTCGGCTACATGCGAATCACTGCGACCTGCACCACCATTCCTATAAGAAATTGCCCGGTCACACATCCCTGTGCGGACCGGGCAATCGTCACGTCCTTGTCGGCATCCCGCCTTCCCCCTGTGCGTCCTGCCCAGTGTGGGTGCCGGCCATGCTCCATGCACTCGGCCGTATGTTGTTCCGCCATCCCTCCCCTTCCCGGGTATGGATGCCACCGTCCTGGTGGATCCGCGCCAATCCTTCCGCGCTGCGTCCCTGCGTGCCCCGTCCCTGCGGCTGTCGAGGTGGCCGGCTCCTGCCTGGCTACCGTGATCGGCGTCATGCCGGTCGCGACCCATCCTGTTGTGTCAGCGCCTTGGTACGGGTGCCGGCACTGCCCTCCTGGGCGGTGCCACCGTGGGCGCCGTCATGGCCCCCACCGTCATCCGTCGTCGATTCCGTTCGACCGTTGCTGTCCCTATCCCCTTCACCCGTGCCAGATCCTCGACCCGGAGGAAAGGTCCGTGTTGTCGCCGGTACGCTACGATCGCCTGGGCCTTGTGGGGCCCCACGTTCGTCAATCCCTGCTGCAGCGTCGACGCATCTGCCGTATTGATGTTGATGCGGTCGGCCGCCGAGGCGGTTCCGATCAACAGCAGTGCCAGCGCAAGCGCCTTCCACGAAAACCAAGGCCCCACCGTGTAGCTCCCTGTGACGTCGGACCGACTCCTGCCGGCATCCCGTCGGAGCAGTCAGTGTCCCTCGCCACATACACACAGCCTATCGTCCACATCACCTTCACACAGCCAGCCAAATACCTGACGTGATGTAGGGAAATCCCTACCCCCTGCTCAGGCGTAGAATGGCGGGATCAGCCACATGCATTCGGAGTACCAGATGGACAGTGCCAAGCTCGGCCAATTCGTCAGTGAAAAGTGGGACAGCGAGATCGTCCCGCAATTGGTCGAATACATCCGCATTCCCAACAAATCGCCGATGTTCGACGCCAATTGGGTCGAAAACGGCTACATGGAGCAGGCCGTCACCCTGATGGAAACCTGGGCCAAGGCGCAGAAGCTGCCGGGCCTGAAGGTCGAGGTGGTGCGCCTGGAAGGCCGCACGCCGTTGCTCCTGCTGGAAATTCCCGCCACCGGCGCCGAAACCGGCGACGACACCGTGCTGCTGTACGGCCACCTGGACAAGCAGCCGGAAATGACCGGCTGGGACGACGATCTGGGCCCGTGGGTGCCGGTGCTGCGCGGCGACAAGCTGTACGGCCGCGGCGGCGCCGATGACGGCTACGCCATCTTCGGCTCGCTGGCCGCGGTGCTGGCGCTGCAGGAACAGAACCTGCCGCACGCCCGTTGCGTGGTGCTGATCGAAGCCTGTGAGGAATCGGGCAGCTACGACCTGCCGGCCTACGTGGACCACCTGGCCGACCGCATCGGCAAGCCGTCGCTGGTGGTGTGCCTGGATTCGGGCTGCGCCAACTACGACCAGCTGTGGTGCACCACCTCGCTGCGCGGCCTGACCGGCGGCAACTTCTCTGTGAAGGTGCTCAATGAAGGCGTGCATTCGGGCGATGCCTCCGGCGTGGTGCCGTCCAGCTTCCGCCTGCTGCGCCAGCTGCTGTCGCGCATCGAAGACGAAAAGACCGGCCGCATCCTGCTCGACGGCATGCATGTGGATATCCCGGAAGAGCGCCAGGCCCAGGCCAAGCGCGCTGCCGAGGTGGTGGATACCGAGATCTTCGAGAAATTCCCGATGGTCGACGGCCTCAAGCCGATGAATGACGACCTCACCGAACTGGTGCTCAACCGCACCTGGCGCCCGGCGCTGTCGGTGACCGGCGTGGACGGCATGCCGCCGCTGGCGTCGGCCGGCAACGTGCTGCGCCCGCATACCGCGGTGAAGCTGTCGCTGCGCCTGCCGCCGACCGCCGACGGCAAGGCCTGCGGCGAACTGCTGAAGGAAGCCCTGCTGCGCGACCCGCCGAACGGCGCGGAAGTGAAGCTGGACCTGGAAAAGGCCTCCTCGGGCTGGAACGCCCCGGCGATGGCGCCGTGGCTGACCCAGGCCATCGACGAAGCCAGCCAGACCTTCTTCGGCAAGCCGGCGATGTACATGGGCGAAGGCGGCTCGATTCCGTTCATGGGCATGCTGGGCGAGAAGTTCCCCGGCGCGCAGTTCATGATCACCGGTGTGCTCGGCCCGCATTCCAATGCACACGGCCCGAACGAGTTCCTGCACATCCCGATGGGCAAGCGCGTCACCTCGTGCGTGTCCAAGGTGATCAGCGAGCACTACGCGGCCAGCCTGCGCGGTGAGACCAGCGGTTCGCCGGTGGCCGCCGACAGCGGCACCCGCCACGGCGGCCACGGCTGCTGCTGATAGCGACGATGACGGACGCAGCCTGCCCTTGGTAGGCTGCGTCAATCTTCTGCGGGAAACAGCGCAATGAATGGTCTGTTCGGCAGCACCAGCTGGCTCTACATCATCCTGGTCGGCTTCGTGGTCGGCCTGCTCGGGCGCTTTTTCATGCCGGGCAACAACCGCATGGGCTGCCTGCTGACCATCGTGCTCGGCATCGTCGGCGCACTGGTGGCCGGCTGGTTCGGCCAGTACATGGGCTGGTATGCGCGCGGCGAACCGGCCGGCTTCATCGGCGCGCTGCTGGGTGCCATCGCGGTGCTGGCCCTGCTCCGCCTGTTCAGCAGCAAGCGCTGAACGCCCTTATCCCCCTTCTTCCCGAGCGCCGCAGGGCGCCGCTTCGACGTACCTGTCCATGAACGATCCTGCTTCCGACCCGCTGCGCGCCGAGCTTCGCCGGCAGTGGACCTGCGCCGCGCTGGGCGACCCCGACCTGCACCTGGACCGCGCGTCGGTGGACGCCGGCTTCCGCAGCTACTGGCGCGCCACCAGCGTGCACGGCAGCCACATCGTGATGGATTCGCCGCCCGGCCTGGAAGACGTGCGCCCGTGGCTGCGCATGCATGACCTGCTGGAACCCAACGGCGTGCGCGTGCCGCGCGTGCTGGCCCGCGACGAGGAGCAGGGTTTCCTGCTGCTGGAAGATCTCGGCGGCCCGACCCTGGCCCGGCATATCGATGACGCCAACGCCGACGCGTGGTTCGATGCCGCCTTCGCGCAGCTGATCCGCCTGCAGCAGATCCCGGTGCCCGAGGGCATGGGTGCGTTCGGCGAAGCGCTGCTGCAGCGCGACGCCGGGCTGTTCGACGAATGGTTCCTGCAGCGCCACCTGGGCCTGGAGCTGGACTGCGGCGAACTGGAAACACTGCAGCTCGCCCATCGCCGGCTGATGGACAACGCGTTGCAGCAGCCGCAGGTGCTCACCCACCGCGACTTCATGCCGCGCAACCTGATGCCGACCGAACCGGGCCCGGCCGTGCTGGATTTCCAGGACCTGGTGCGCGGACCGATCGCCTACGACCCGGTGAGCCTGTTCAAGGATGCGTTCCTGAGCTGGCCGCTGGAGCGCGTGGATGCCTGGCTGGCGCGCTACCACGCGCAGGCGCAGGCGGCGGGACTGCCGGTACGGCCGTGGCCGCAGTTCCTGCGTGATGCCGACTGGATGGGCGTGCAGCGCCACCTGAAGATCCTGGGCCTGTTCGTGCGCCTGCGCGACCGCGACGGCAAGGGCCACTATTTCGCCGACGCGCCGCGCTTCATCCGCTACCTGGATGAAGTGCTGCCGCGCCATCCGGAACTGGCCGGGTTGAACACCCTGCTGCAGGAACGGATCAAGCCGGCGATGGCCGCGCTGGCGTTGCCGGTGTCCAGCCGCGCATGAAGGCGATCATCTTCAGCGCCGGCAAGGGCGAGCGCATGCGCCCGCTCACGCTCACCACGCCCAAGCCGCTGCTGGTGGCCGGTGGCAAACCGCTGATCGTGTGGCACCTGGAACGGTTGGCGGCGGCCGGTTTCAACGAGGTGGTGATCAACACCTCGTGGCTGGGCGACCAGTTCGAACCCGCGCTGGGCGATGGCGGACGCTGGGGCCTGCGCCTGCACTTCATCGACGAAGGCGCGGTGCCGCTGGAGACCGGTGGCGGCATCCTCAATGCGCTGCCGCTGCTCGGCGATGCGCCCTTCCTGGTGGTCAACGGCGATGTGTGGACCGATGTGGAATTCAGCACGTTGCCACGGCAGCCGCAGGGCGATGCGCACCTGGTGCTGGTCGACAACCCGGTGCAGCACCCGCGCGGGGACTTCATCCTGCGCGCGGATGGCACGGTCAGTGATGAAGGCGATGCATCTCGGCTGACGTATGCGGGTGTGGGGGCATTCCGCCCTTCGATTCTCGATGGATGGCGCAGCGTGATCGGCAACACCGAAGGCGCAGCAGCAACGCCGCCGCAGTTTGGTCTCGCACCCCTGATGCGCCACGCGATGGCAAACGGCCGCATAACCGGGCAACACCATCAAGGAAAGTGGACCGACGTAGGCACACCAGAACGCCTGGCAGACCTGGACGCAACCCTGGCGTAGAGCCACGCCCTGCGTGGCTTTACAACCGGTGAGAACCCTCTTCCACCACCTGCCGCAGAAACGGCACGGTAATGCGCCGCTGCGCGGCCAGCGACTCCCGGTCCAGCCAGTCCAGCAGGCTCACCAGGCTGCCCAGCTCGCGCCCGGTGCGGGTCAACAACCACTCAATAGCGGCCTCATCAATCGACAACCCCCGCCGCGCCGCGCGCTCACGCAGCACGGCCGCGCGGCCTTCATCATCCAACGGCTGCAGCACCACGCGCACGCACTGCTGCAGGCGCGAGCGCAGGTCCGGCAGCACCAGGCCCAGCTGGTCCGGCGCGTGCTGCGCGGTGTACATCAAGGTGATGCCCGCACTGCGCGCGCGGTTGTGGAAATCGAACAACGCTACTTCGTCATCGCGGTTGCCGGCCACTGCATCCAGCCCATCCAGCGCCACCAGGTCGCGGCCTTCCAGCGATTCCAGCGCAGCGCGGGTGCGCCCCACCACCGCCTTCAGCGGCAGGTAGGTCGGCTGCCGCCCGGCCTGTTCGGCCAGCGAGCACATCGCCAGCGCCTGGTGGGTCTTGCCGGTGCCGGCCGCTCCTTCCAGGTACACCCAGTGCTGGTCCTCACCCACGGCGATGGCGCGCAGCTGCGCCAGCGCACCATCCGGCGCGCCGATGAAGGTTTCCAGCCGCTCGTCCTGCGGGTAGCGCAGGGCAAGCGGCAGCTGCGGCACTACGCTCACTTCAGGTCCGGGCCCTTCGGTGCATCGACGATCAGGGTCGGCTTGTCGATGTACGAATCCAGCACGATCGCGGTCTTCTCGCCGGCATACAGTTCGCTCTCGCGGTAGCGCAGGTGCGCATAGCGCAGCAGCACATTGCTGACCGCCGCCACCGGCAGCGCCAGCAGCATGCCCAGGAAGCCGAACAGCTGGCCACCGGCCATCACCGCGAAGATCACCGCCACCGGGTGCAGGCCGATCTTGTCGCCGACGATGCGCGGGGTGAGTACGTAGCTTTCCAGCAGCTGGCCCACGGTGAACACCACGCCGACCAGGAGCAGCAGCTTCAGGTCGAAGCCCTGTGCCTGCACCAGCGCGGCCAGCACCGCCAGGACGATGCCGGTGGTGGCGCCCAGGTACGGAATGAAGCTGATCAGGCCGGCGATCAGGCCGATCAACAGACCCAGCTTCAGGCCCACCAGCGACAGGCCGATGGCGTAGATCAGGCCCAGCGCGACCATCACCAGGAACTGGCCGCGGATGAACGCGCCCAGCACTTCGTTGGATTCACGCGCCAGCTTGGTGATGGTGCCCACGTGGTTGCGCGGGATGGTCGAGGCGACGCGCTCGACCAGCTTGTCCCAGTCGCGCAGGAAGTAGAACGCCAGGATCGGCAGCAACAGGATGTTGACCACCCAGGTCACCATCGCAAAGCCAGAGCGCGAGACGTAGCCGAAGAAGGTCTTGGCGAAGCCGCCGGCCTGTTCCCAATGGCTGCGCACCCAGTCGATCAGGCGGTCCGGCTCCAGCCACGGCATGATTTCCATGCCGGTCTTTTGCTCGAACCACGGAATGCCCTTCTCCATCAGCCACTGCTGGGCCTGCGGAATGGCCGCGATCAGGGTGGAAATCTGGCGTTCGATCATCGGCACCAGGATCAGCAGCGCGGCGGTGATCACCAGCACCATCGCCACGAACACCAGCACCACGCCGGTGTTGCGCGAGCGGCCGTTGGCCTCTATCCGGTCCACCAGCGGGTCGCCCAGCCAGGCCAGCGCCAGGGCGAGCACGAACGGGGTCAGGATCGGAGCCAGCAGCCACACCACCCAACCCACCGCCAGCGCGAACAGGATGTACTTGATGCGGCGCAGGAACTGCGCGATTTCGGCTTCCGGGGTGAGGATCATCGCAGGCGGTACTCGTTGCTGGCGGGCGGCGGCGGGGTGCCGGGCGCGGCATCCTCGTCGATCGGCACCGGCAGCGGGGCCAGCGGCACGATCACCCCGTTGTCGCCCAGCATGCGGTTCAGCCCGGCCAGGCCGGCCGTCATCTCCAGCGACAGCTCCAGGCGGTTGCCCGAGGCGCGCAGCGGGGTGATGTTGCGCACCACCGGGTTCTCGCGCAGGCCGGCGGCCAGGCGCATGTAGTCCTCGGCGCTGTCGATCCCGATCACGGCGATGGTGTAGGTGCCGGCCGCGCCGGTGGCCGCACCGGCCTTGGCGTAGCGCTTGACCAGCGCGTCAGCCGCGCCGTCGGCGCCGCTGGACATCGCACGGCGGGCATCGCTGTCCTTGACCGTCCACTTGTTCAGCTCCTTGCCGCCATCCACGAACACCCAGTCGGCCACCCAGCCGCCGGTGGCATCACGGTAGAGCTTGCCGACCAGCTGCATCGGCGGGGCATAGCGCGAGGAGGCACGGGCCACGGCGGCGGTGTCCTGGCGCCAGATCGAGCCGACCACGGCCTGCTCGGCGGCACTGCCGGTGGGCAGGCCGAGCTTGAAGCCGCGCTCGATGGCCCGGTTCAGCAACGGGCGGGCCGCATTGGCCTGCTGCACGGTGACCAACCGCGGGCCGGTCCCGTCATCGATGGCCAGCCAGACCACCGGCTTGGGCCGCGGCTGCGGCCACAGCGGCAGGCCCAGCGCCGAAATCAGGCCGTCCACGTCGTCCTGGCGGAACCGGGCCACCAGCATGGTGCGGTAGCTGGGGGCGCCGCTGGCCGAGGTGCTCTGGTCCTGGCGGTAGTCATAGCTGGCCACGTAGTTCTTCGCATCGCGCAGGGCCTGCATCACGCCCGGGCGGGACAGCACGCTGCGGTCGCCCGACAGCTTGGTCAGCACGTTGCCCAGCGCGCGGGCCAGGGCCCCGTTGCGGTCGGACTCGCCCTGGCTGTTGACCGGCACTTCGGCCTCGTAGGCCCCGCTGGCCGTGGCCACGTCGCCTTCGGTACGCAGGCCGCTCTGGGCCATCGTGGCCACCGGCAGGCACAGCGCGAGGAACATCATTACAAAGAGGCTGCGGCGCATCAGGACTTCCATTGAGCGTATCCGGGGGGAATTGTTGCCCGAATAGGGCCTGCGCGCCAACGTGGCCTGTTAAAATCCCGCTTTCACCCCAGCGCAGCGCCGACGCCCGTGACCAATTCCCCGTCCAACCCCTCCCCCCTGACCTACCGCGACGCCGGCGTCGACATCGACGCGGGCAATGAACTGGTCGAGCGCATCAAACCGCTGGTGAAGCGCAGCTTCCGGCCCGAGGTGATGGGTGGCCTGGGTGGGTTCGGGGCCCTGTTCGACCTGTCCAGCAAGTACCGCGAGCCGGTGCTGGTGTCGGGTACGGACGGCGTTGGCACGAAGCTGAAGCTGGCACAACAGCTGGGCCGCCACGACACGATCGGCATCGACCTGGTCGCCATGTGCGTGAACGACGTGCTGGTGCAGGGCGCCGAGCCGCTGTTCTTCCTGGACTATTTCGCCACCGGCAAGCTGGACATCGACACCGCCGCGGCGGTCGTGGGCGGCATCGCCAACGGCTGCACCGAGGCCGGCTGCGCACTGATCGGCGGCGAAACCGCTGAAATGCCCGACATGTACGCCCCGGGCGAGTACGACCTGGCTGGCTTCACCGTGGCCGGCGTGGAAAAGAGCGAGCTGAAGGACGGCGCCAGCGTCGCTGAAGGCGACGTGCTGATCGGCATCGCCTCTTCCGGCCCGCATTCCAACGGCTATTCGCTGGTCCGCCGCATCTACGACCGCGCCGGCCGCCCGGCCGACCTGGAGCTGGAAGGCGGAGTCAAGCTGGTCGATGCGCTGATGGCGCCGACCCGCCTGTACGTGAAGCCGATCCTGGCCCTGCTCAAGAGCCACGGCGCGGCCATCCATGGCATGGCCCACATCACCGGTGGCGGCCTGACCGAGAACATCATCCGCGTGGTGCCCGAGGGCCTGGGCCTGGACATCGATGCCTCGTCCTGGACCCTGCCGCCGGTGTTCCAGTGGCTGCAGCGCGAAGGCGCGCTGGCCGACAGCGAAATGTGGCGCACCTTCAACTGCGGCATCGGCTTCGTGCTGATCGTCGCCGCGGACCAGGTGGCCAGCGTGACCGCCGCCGTCGAGGCCCAGGGCCTGGCGCAGTGGACCATCGGCAAGGTCACCGCGGCCGACGGCACCGAACGCGTGCGGATCGGCTGACCCGCCAAGGAGACCTGCATGGACGCACCGCTCCCTCCCGCCCCTGCGCTGTCACTGGAAGACGCCTCGCACCTGAGGCTGCTGTCGATCTTCCATTACGTCGTGGCCGGTTTGACCGCGCTCTTCTCGCTGTTCCCGCTGATCCATGTGGGAATTGGCGTCGCTACCCTGATGGGTGCGATGCCCATGGAGAGCAACGGCGGGCCAGCATCGCCCGCCGAGACCCGGCTGTTCGGCTGGATGTTCATCGGTATCGGATCGTTCGTGATCCTGTGCGGGCTGACCCTGGCCGGCTTCATGGCGTACGCGGGGCGCTGCCTGGCCCGCCAGCGTCGGCATACGCTGTGCCTGGTGGTGGCCGCGCTGTCGTGCATGTGCATGCCGCTGGGCACGGTGCTGGGGGTGTTCACCCTGATCGTGCTGCTGCGACCGGCGGTCAAGGCCGCATTCGACGCCCCCAGCCCCACCCACTACTCCTGAGGTTCACCGATGTCTTCCACGCCCCCGCCGCTGGACTTTCCGCGCGGCTGGACACCGCATCAGGTCGCCTCGCACCTGCATACGCTGAAGATCCTGTTCTACATCCTGGGCGTGCTGGAACTGCTGTTGGTGCCGATCCTGGTGCTGGGTGCCGCCGGTGGCTACATCAGCGAAAGCAACAGCGCCAATCCCAACGCCCAACCGGCCCTGCTGGCGGCGATCATGGTCGGGGCCGGCGCGATCTTCGCCGGGCTGGGCACCTTGAACATCCTCGGCGCGCGGCGCATGGCCGAGCGTCGTTCGCACAAGCTGTGCAAGATCGCCGCCGGTGCGGCTTGCCTGGCCGGCGCGCTCGGCATCGCGCTGGGCGTGTACGCCCTGATCGTGCTGTTGCGCCCGGAAGTGGTGGCCAGCTTCAGCGCTTCAGACGGTACGGTCGCGGCATGAGCGACGGCAGCGCCCTGCCCGTGTCTGGCCTGGCCCGTGCGCAGCGCATGGCGCCGGCCAAGAAGGTCGCGTTCGCCTGCGTGCTCGCGGTATTCGTACTGACCTGGATCCAGCCCCTGTGGCCGCTCGAACAAGGGCTGCACAGCAGCCTCACCGTGATCGGGCTGGTTGCCTTGTGGTGGGTGGACCGGCGCTGGACGCTGGGCAGCGGCGCGTTCGCGGCCATCTGCGGCTTCATCGCCATCCACTGCATCGCCGCGCGCTGGCTGTATTCCAACGTTCCGTATGACGCATGGCTGCAGGCGGCGGTGCACTGGTCGCCGAACGCGGCCTTTGGCTGGGAGCGCAACCACTTCGACCGCCTGATCCACCTGCTGTACGGCGTCTGCTTCACCCCGGCGCTGACCCAGCTGGCGCGGCATGCCTGGCCGGCACTGCGTATCGGCCAGGCCTTCGCGCTGGCGGTGATGGCGGTGATGTGTTCGAGCCTGGTCTATGAATGGTTTGAATGGGGCATCGCCCTGTTGTTGTCGCCCGAAGCGGCCGAGTCGTACAACGGCCAGCAGGGCGATATGTGGGATGCCCATGCAGACATGCTGCTGGCGACGGTAGGCGCGCTGCTGACCTGGCCCCTGCTCAAGCGGAACGTACTGAAATGACTTCACCCAGCCGCATCGCGGTGCTGGCCTCCGGCCGTGGCAGCAACCTGCAGGCGATCGTCGATGCGATCGCCGCCGGCACGCTCGACGCCGAGGTGGTGGCGGTGCTGTCGGACAAGCCCGACGCCTCGGCCCTGCAGAAGGTCGCACCCGGGCAGCGCTGGGCGCGCTCGCCCAAGGACTTCACCGACCGCGCCGCGTTCGATGCCGCGCTTGGCGATGCGCTTGCAGCCTTCGCCCCGGACTGGGTGGTCTGCGCCGGTTACATGCGCATCCTGGGCGAAGCCTTCGTGCAGCGTTTTGCCGGCCGGCTGGTCAACATCCATCCGTCGCTGCTGCCGCTTTACAAGGGGCTGCACACCCACGCCCGCGCGCTGGAGGCCGGCGACGCCGAAGCCGGGGCCAGCGTGCACTTCGTGGTGCCCGAACTGGATGCGGGCACGGTACTGGCCCAGGCGCGGGTGCCGGTCCTGCCCGGCGACAGCCCCGAACAGCTGGCCCAGCGCGTGCTGGCAGTGGAGCACCCGCTGCTGATCGCCAGCCTGCAGTGGCTGGTGGGCGGCCGCGTAACTGAACGCGACGGTCAGCTGGAGGTTGACGGCCACCCCCTGTTCAGTCCCCTGCGCCTAGATTGCGCCGGACAGCTGACCCCCTGACTGCGGCGCACACGCGCCGCTGACCCGGGCGCTGGCATCCTCCCCCTTCCCCCGCTTCCGCGCGCGCATGAAAACGACTCTGTCCAAACCGCTGGTGCTGCTCGCCTCCCTGCTGTGCACGGTGGCGATCGCGCAGGCGCAGGAACCCGCCCCGCCGGAACTGCCGGTGCTGCCGCCGCCCAGTAGCTGGGAGGCACCGCCGCTGGAGCCGTTCACCGCCACCTACCAGGCCCTGTACAAGGGCAAGGAAGCCGGCGATGCGACCATGCGCGTCACCCATACCGGGGGCGACCAGTGGCGCGTGGACATGCAGGTGGTGGGCCGGCGCGGCTTTGCCAGCGTGCTGGGCCTGAACATTGAACAGAGCACCGTGTTCGAGAAACACGGCGCCACCTACGTGCCGCTGAGCCAGGCGACCGTGCGCAAGGGCCTGTTCCTGGGCAAGAAGGTCACCGGTACCTACGACTGGAAGGCCGGTACCGCACAGTGGGTGGGCGACCTGAAAAAGGAGCGCACCCAGCCGGTTCCGCTGCAGCCGGGCGACCAGAGCGCGCTGCTGCTGAATCTTGCGATCATGCGCGATGCGCGCCCGGGCGGGCAGATGCATTACCGTTATGCGGATATGGGCCGGGTGCGCCAGCATGACTACCAGGCCGCACCGGACACCGAAAACGTCCAGGTGGGCGAGCTTTCCTACAACGCGCTGCGGGTGTATCGCACCAACGGCGGCAACGATGAAACCATCCTCTGGATCGCCAACGGGGTTCCCACCCCGGTGCGCATCCTGCAACGCGAAGACGGTCAGGATCGGATCGACCTGCGCCTGATCGAATACCAAGGAGTTTGAGCATGAGCATTCCGACCCGCCCGCTGACCTGGATCGCCGCCGGCGCCCTGGCCGTCATCAGCCTGCCGGCGATGGCGATGGAGCCGTTCACCGCGCAGTACCAGGCCAACTACATGGGTGTGCAGGCCCCGGGCACCATGACCCTGGCCAAGGCCGACGGCAACACGTGGAAGTACAGCCTGGACGTGCGCAGCCCGATGGCCACGCTCAGCCAGAACACCGTGTTCGAAGAAGCCAACGGTCGCCTGCGCCCGCTCAGCAGCAAGGACAGCTCGGTGCTGCTGGTGAAGAAGCGCAACGTGCAGGCCAATTACGACTGGACCAAGAACCAGGCGACCTGGACCGGCGACATCAAGCCCGAGCGGGCCGGCCCGGTGGCGCTCAAGGCCGGCGACATGGATGCCCTGCTGATCAACCTGGCCATCGCCCGTGACCTGGCCGCCGGCAAGCCGCTGACCTACCGCATGGTCGACGAAGGCCGGGTCAAGCCGATGACCTACAAAGTGGTGGGCAAGGAACAGGTCAACGTGGGCGGCAAGGCCTACGACGCCACCAAGGTCGCGCGCGTGGACGGCAACAAGGAACTGATTGCCTGGGTGGTCAAGGACTTCCCGGTGCCGGCGCGGCTGCTGCAGCGCGAAGGTGGCAAGGACGCGCTGGACCTGACCATCAAGTCGTTCAAGTGATTCCACGGGTACCGACCAACGGTCGGTAACTACCGATGGCATCGATACATGCCGGTGGCATCGGAGGTAGGTATCGACCGTTGGTCGATACGAAAAAAAAGCCCGCGACTGCGGGCTTTTTTTATTTCGCGGGCGTTTCGGCCTGGAACACCGTCTTGCAGTCCACGCGGATCTGCTCGCCGGTCTTGCGCCAGTAGAACGAACGGCAATGGCGGTTGCCTTCCACCGTCGTGGTCACGCCCACGGCGTAGAACGCCTGCAGCACCTCGGTGCGGCTGACCGTGCCATCGCCGTTCCAGTCCATGTCCTGCTGTTCCAGCCCCTGGGTAATGGCGATGTCGGCATACCAGGCGTAGCCCAGCCAGCCCAGCACCACCAGCACCAGGATCAGCAGCGCCTTGCGGCGGCGGGTGAACTGGCCGCGCAGGATCATGCGACGCGCCGGATCGTTGCGCCTAGCGACGACAGCTTCTCTTCGATGTTCTCGTAGCCGCGGTCCAGGTGGTAGATGCGGTCGATGGTGGTATCACCTTCGGCCATCAGCCCGGCCAGGATCAGCGAGGCCGACGCGCGCAGGTCGGTGGCCATCACCGGCGCGCCGCTCAGCTGTTCCGAACCGCGCACGATCGCGGTGTGGCCTTCGACCTGGATGTCCGCGCCCAGGCGCAGCAGTTCGTTGACGTGCATGAAACGGTTCTCGAAGATCGTTTCATTGATCACGCCCACGCCGTCGGCCACGCAGTTGAGCGCCATGAACTGCGCCTGCATGTCGGTGGGGAACGCCGGGTACACCGCGGTGGTCAGGTTGACCGCGCGCGGGCGCTTGCCCTGCATGTCCAGGGTGATGCTGTCGTCGGTGGTGTCGATCTTCGCACCGGCTTCGACCAGCTTGGCCAGCACCGCATCCATCGTGTTCGGGCGGGCACGGTTGACCGTGACCTTGCCGCCGGTCATCGCCGCGGCCACCAGGAAGGTGCCGGTTTCGATGCGGTCGGGCAGCACTTCATGGCGGCCGCCGGACAGGCGCTCGACGCCCTCGATCACCAGCCGGGCGGTGCCCAGGCCTTCGATCTTCGCGCCCAGCGCGATCAGGCAGTGCGCCAGGTCGGTGACTTCCGGCTCCATCGCGGCGTTGTCCAGCACCGTGGTGCCTTCGGCCAGCACGGCGGCCATCAGCACGTTCTCGGTGCCGGTCACGCTCACCATGTCGAAGGTGAAGTGCGCGCCCTTCAGGCGCTTGGCGTGGGCCTTGATGAAGCCGTTCTCGACCACGATCTCCGCACCCAGCGCCTGCAGGCCCTTGATGTGCTGGTCGACCGGGCGCGAACCGATCGCGCAGCCGCCGGGCAGCGACACTTCGGCCGCACCGAAGCGGGCCAGCAGCGGGCCCAGCACCAGGATCGAGGCGCGCATGGTGCGCACCAGCTCATACGGGGCCACATGCTGGTTGACCGGGCGCGGGTCGACCACGATCGCGCTGCCGCGCGACAGCGTGCCCTGGTCGATGGTGACCTTGGCACCCAGCTCGCTGAGCAGCTTCACCGTGGTCACCACGTCGTGCAGGTGCGGCACGTTGGTGATTTCCACCTGTGCATCGGCCAGCAGGGTGGCGCACAGGATGGGGAGGACGGCGTTCTTGGCGCCGGAAATGTTCACTTCACCGTGCAGCGGCTTGCCGCCGGTCACTACGATCTTGGCCATGGAATCCGGGAAATAAGGAGAAAAAGGTGTTCGGTAGAAGCCGACCGTTGGTCGGCTTACCGACTGGCTTCGGCCTGGGTAACGGTCTTCAGCGCCAGCGCATGGATCGCCCCGCCCATCAGATCGCCCAGGGTGGCATAGACCATCCGGTGGCGCGCCAGCGGCATTTTGCCGGCAAAGGCGTCGGAAACCACGGTGGCCTCGAAATGCACGCCGTCATCGCCCTGCACGTCCGCGCGGGCGCCCGGCAGGCCGTCTTCGATCAATTTGCGGATGGTCTCGGCGTCCAACGGGCTTTCCTAATAAAATGTGCGCTCATTCTACTCTTCCGCGTGGCGCCCGCATGGCTGTATCGCCCCTGCCCCCCTCATCCGCCGACCCGGCCGCGCTGGTTGCCAGCGGCCGGCGCGTGTTCGAGATCGAGCGCGATGCCCTTGCGGCAGTAGCCGAACGCCTGGGCGACGGGTTCAGCCAGGCCTGCCAGCTGGTGCTGGAAAGCCGCGGCCGGGTGGTCGCCACCGGCATGGGCAAGTCCGGCCATGTGGCCCGCAAGATCGCCGCCACGCTGGCCTCCACCGGCACCCCGGCGTTCTATGTGCACCCCGGTGAAGCCGGCCACGGCGACCTGGGCATGATTACCGAGGCAGACGTGGTGCTGGCCCTGTCCTATTCGGGCGAATCCGATGAAGTACTCATGCTGCTGCCGGTGCTCAAGCGCCAGGGCAACCGGCTGATCGCCATGACCGGCCGCCCCGGCTCCTCGCTGGCGCTGGCCGCCGACGTGCACCTGGACGTGAGCGTGCCGGCCGAAGCCTGCCCGCTGGCCCTGGCCCCGACCTCCAGCACCACCGCCTCGCTGGCGATGGGCGATGCGCTGGCGGTGGCCCTGCTGGACGCGCGCGGCTTCACCGCCGACGACTTCGCCCGCTCGCACCCGGCCGGCAGCCTGGGCCGGCGCCTGCTGCTGCACATCACCGATGTCATGCACAGCGGCGACGAGCTGCCCCAGGTAGGCGAGAACGCCAGCCTGAGCGAGGCGCTGGTGGAAATGAGCCGCAAGCGGCTGGGCATGACCGCCGTGGTCGATGGCGACCAGCGTCTGGTGGGCCTGTTCACCGACGGCGACCTGCGCCGCGCCCTGGACAGCGACCTGGACGTGCGCAGCGCGCGCATTGTCGATGTGATGACCCGCACCCCGCGTACCATCGGCGCCGACCAGTTGGCCGTGGAAGCGGCCAGGGTCATGGAAACCCAGCAGATCAACGGCCTGATCGTGGTCGATGGCGAGGGCCGCGCGGTTGGCGCCCTCAACATTCATGACCTGTTGCGGGCCCGGGTGGTTTAAACCACAGTGACACTCCTCCATTCAGCTGACCTGCGCTCCTGATGCCCTACTCCCCGCTGCCCGGTTTCCCGTCCCACCTGCATGCCGTTGCCGGCCGTATCCGGCTGGCCTGTTTCGACGTGGACGGCACACTCACCGACGGTCGGCTCTACTACGACCGTGATGGCAACGAGAGCAAGGCGTATTACGTGCAGGACGGACTTGGCCTGAAACTGCTGCAGCAGCACGGCATCCACCCCGTGCTGATCACCGCGCGCAACAGCCTGTCGGCGCAGAAGCGTGGCGCGGACCTGGGCATCGACACCCAGATCGCGGTCGGCGACAAGCTGGCCAGCGTGCGCGCCCTGTGCGAACAGCACGGTATCGGCCTGGACCAGGTGGCCTTCATGGGCGATGACCTGCCCGACCTGGCCCCCCTGTGCGCGGTCGGGCTGGCGGTGGCGCCGGCCAACGCCCACCCCTGGATCGCCGAGCGCGTGCACTGGCAGACCCGCGCCGATGGCGGCCGGGGCGCCGCCCGCGAGCTGTGCGACGTGCTGCTGGCCGCGCAGGGCCACGTGGACGCGGTGCTGGCGAGGTTCGGCGCATGAGCTGGCGGACCGGACTGGGTGCCCTGCTGCTGGTCGCCGCGCTGCTGAGCGGCTGGTCGCTGCTGCGCGACCGCGACAAGGCGCCGCTCGCGGTGGGCGACGATGCCAGCAAGGATTACGTGCTGCACGATTTCCAGATCATCGCGCTGGACGAAGAGGGCCATGAGTCGACCACGTTGCGCGCGCCGCTGCTTGAGCGCACCCGCAGCGACGAAACCATGACCATCCAGACCCCGCTGTTCCTGCTGCCCGACCGCGACGGCAACCACTGGGAACTGCGCAGCGACACCGGCTGGGTCAGCGCCACCGGCGACAAGCTGCGCCTGACCGGCAACGTCAGTGGCGACAGCCCGCGCGTGCCGACCATCCCGCCCACCACTTTCCGCACCGAGCAGCTGGACGTGTTCCCCAAGGAAAACCGGGCCACGTCGGACGGGCTGGTGACCCTGACCCGACCGGGCATGGTCCAGTCCGGCGTCGGCTTTGCACTCAATTCCAGCGACAAGACCTACCAGTTCCTGAGCCAGGTCAAGACGCGTTACACGCCCCGTCAATGATCCGCAGCGATACTCCCACCACGGCATTGACCGTTCCCCCGAATCCGGCAGGAAAGCCCCACGTCATGAAGATTCTCTACGCCGCTGTTTTCGCCCTCAGCCTGATGGCTCCCGCCGTCGCCGTGCAGGCGAAGAGCTCGGACCGCGACCAGGAAATGACCATCGAGTCCGGTGCGCAGTCCGGGTCGTTCCTCGGCGATGGCGTCATCAAGCTGTCCAACAACGTGGTCATCACCCAGGGCACCCTGGAGATCCGCGCCGCCCAGGCCGACGTCCACATGAAGGACGGCGAAGCGGTGCGCGCGATTTTCACCGGCAAGCAGGCCACGCTGAAGCAGCAGCTGGATGACGGCACCTGGATGAATGCCCGCGCCGACAAGATCGACTACGACATCAAGGGCGAGATCATCACCCTGACCGGCAACTACAAGGTCGAAAGCGCGCAGGGCACCAACAGCGGCCAGCACATGATCTACAACACCCGGACCGGTGAGATGAACAGCGGCGGCGGCGGCGACAAGGGCCGCGTGCGCACCGTCATCCCGCCCAAGAACAAGGGTGCCGCCCCGGCCGCCAAGCCGGCGGCTGCCCCGGCCAAGGCCACCGTCCCCACCGCTGGGAGCAAGAAGTAATGCTCGTCGCCAAAGGCCTGCGCAAGCGCTACAAGCAGCGCGAAGTAGTCAAGGAATTCGGCTTGACCCTGGATGCCGGTGAAGTGGTCGGCCTGCTCGGCCCCAACGGCGCCGGCAAGACCACCTGCTTCTACATGATCGTCGGCCTGGTCGAGGCCGACGCCGGCAGCATCGTGCTGGACGGCAAGGACATCACCGCCGACCCCATGTACACCCGCGCCAAGCAGGGCGTGGGCTACCTGCCGCAGGAACCGTCGGTGTTCCGCAAGCTGACCGTGGCCGACAACCTGCGCCTGGTGCTGGAGCTGCGCGAGGACCTGGACAAGGCCGGCCGCGAGAAGGAGCTGAATTCGCTGCTGGACGAGCTGCAGATCAACCACGTGGCCGACCAGCTGGGCGCCAGCCTGTCCGGCGGCGAGCGCCGCCGCTGCGAAATCGCCCGTGCGCTGGCCGCCAAGCCGCGTCTGATCCTGCTCGACGAGCCGTTCGCCGGCGTCGACCCGATCTCGGTCGGCGAGATCCAGCGCATCGTCACCCACCTCAAGCAGCGTGGCATCGGGGTACTGATCACCGACCACAATGTGCGCGAAACCTTGGGAATCTGCGACCGCGCGTATATCCTCAACGAAGGCAGCGTGCTGGCGCAGGGGGCACCAGACGCGATCCTGGAAAACGCAGACGTCCGCCGCGTGTACCTTGGAGAGACCTTCAAGCTCTGACCGCCGGCCGCTGCAGCGCCTTCCCTCCGTTCGGCACAGGCATGAAAGCACGGCTGCAGACATCGCTGGGACAACAACTGGTCATGACGCCGCAGCTGCGTCAGGCCATCAAGCTGTTGCAGATGTCCAGCGCCGAACTGGAGCTGGAAATCGCCGAGGCGGTGGAAACCAACCCGCTGCTGGACTGGGCCGAAAACGCCGAACCCACCCTGGATGCCGCGCCGGACAGCGATGAGCGGCCGCCAGAAGTAGCCGAACGCGACAATGGCGGCGACAGCGATGCCGTGCCTTCCGGGGCTGATGACTGGTCGCCCGGCGAAGGCGACTGGAGCAGCGGCAGCAGCGGCGGTTCATTCGACGATGACGACAACGGCAGCGCCGCTGAGCGCGTGGCCGAGACCGAAAGCCTGGCCGACCACCTGCTCTGGCAGCTGCACCTGTCGCACCTGTCGCGGCGCGACCGCAGCATCGGCGCCGCGCTGATCGACGCGTTCGAGGACGACGGCTACCTGCGCGAGCCGCTGTCGGCCATCGCCGAAACCCTGCTCCCGGCCATTCATGCCGATGAAGCCGAGATCCTCACCGTCCTGCACCAGATCCAGCGCTTCGACCCGATCGGGGTCGGCGCGCGCAGCCTGGGCGAATGCCTGCAGCTGCAGCTGGACGTGCTGGACCCGCAGACCCCCGGCCTGGCCCTGGCCCGGCGCATTGCCGACGGCCCGCTGGAGCGCCTGCCGCGCAGCGGCGTGGCCGGCATTGCCCATGAACTGCGCGAGCCGGTGGAGGCGGTGGACACCGCCGTGCAGCTGCTGCGCTCGCTGGACCCGCGCCCGGGCACGCAGATCGGCGAGCTGGCCCACGACAGCTACGTGGTGCCCGACTGCGTGGTCTGGCGCCAGAACGGCAGCTGGCGGGCCGCCCTGGCCGGCCATGCCGGGCCCAAGGTGGTCATCCACCGCGGCTATGAACAGATGATCCGCCGCTGTGGCGAAAGCGACGCCGGCTACCTGCGCACCCACCTGCAGGAGGCGCGCTGGCTGCTCAAGGGGCTGGAGGCGCGCGGCGAGACCCTGCTGCGGGTCATGCGCTGCCTGCTGCAGCAGCAGGCCGCCTTCCTGGAATTCGGTGCCCAGGCCCTGCGCCCGCTGACCCTGCGCGAGGTGGCCGGGGAGCTGGGCCTGCACGAATCGACCATTTCCCGGGCCATTGCCCGCAAGTACGTGCGCACCCCGCGCGGGACCCTGGCGCTGCGCGCCTTCTTCGCCTCGGGGATCGATACCGACAGCGGCGGCGAGGCCTCCAGCACCGCCATCCAGGCCATGATCCGGCGCCTGATCGACGACGAGAACCCGCGCAAGCCGCTTTCTGACGCCAAGCTGGCTGACCTGCTCAAGACCTCCGGAATACCGGTGGCGCGCCGCACCGTGGCGAAGTATCGTGAGGCCATGAACATTTCCGCCTCGCACGAACGAGTACGCATCGCCTGACGCTCCACCGCGCCGGGCGGGAAGGTTCATTGGCACATCCGAAGAGGAGAAGCACCGATGGAAATTCAGACGTATGGCAACAACGTGGAAGTCACCCCTGCCCTGCAGAGCTATGTGAACGAGAAGGTTGGCCGGGTTGGCAAACACTTCGACCAGCACTGCCAGATCCGGGTGACGCTCAAGCTGGACAAGACCCAGCATCACGTGGACGCCGACGTGACCCTCGCCGGAAAAGCGCTGCATGCCAAGGCCGACGGCCAGACCATGTATGCCGCCATCGACATCCTGGCCGACAAGCTCGACCAGCTGGTGATCAAGCACAAGGAGAAAAAGCACCTGCATGCCCCGGTTCCGGCTCCGTTGGGTGACAATGGCGTCTGACGCCCCCGCTCCCCCTTTCCATGCCTTTGACTGATCTACTGGCGGCCGTGCGCACCCAGGTGCTGCCGGCCGCCGATCGCGACAGTGTGCTGAAGGCAGCCGCCCGGCTGCTGGCCTGCCGCGAAGCCAATGCCGAGCTGCTCTACACGAACCTGCGCGAGCGCGAGACCCTAGGCAGCACCGCCATCGGCCACGGCATCGCCATCCCCCACGGCCGCGCGCCGCTGCTGGAACGCCCCCGCGGGGCGCTGCTGCGGCTGGAGACCCCGGTGGACTTCGGCGGCGATGAACCGGTGGACCTGGTATTCGCCATCGCCGTGCCCAGCCACTACACCCATCAACACCTGATGCTGCTGTCCGAGCTGGCCGAGCTGTTTTCCGAGCCGGCCATCCGCCAGGCGCTGCGCGAAGCGCGCGATGCGGCGGCCCTGCGCCAGGTCATCGAATTCCCCCCGCCGGCGAGCGCCGCATGAATACCAGCATCACCGCGCGTGAACTGTTCGAACAGCAGCGTGACCGCCTGAGCCTGCGCTGGGTGGCCGGGCAGAAGGGCGAGCGGCGCGAGCTGGAGGCCGGCAACACCGTCTCGCGGCGCCCGTCGCTGGCCGGCTACCTCAACGCCATCTACCCCAACAAGGTGCAGATCCTGGGCACCGAAGAGCTGTCCTGGCTGGATTCGCTGGATTCGCGCCAGCGCTGGGAAACCATCGAGCGCATCATGCAGTCGCACCCGCTGGCGCTGGTGATCACCCGCAACCAGCCCTGCCCGGAAGACCTGCGCGCGGCCGCCGATGAATCGCAGACCCCGCTGTGGATCTCGCCCAAGCGCGGCCACGAACTGCTCAACCACCTGTCCTACCACCTGGCCCGGACCCTGGCGCCCCGGGTGATCCTGCATGGCGTGTTCATGGAGATCTACTCCATCGGCGTGCTGATCACCGGCGAAGCCGGTTCGGGCAAGAGCGAGCTGGCGCTGGAGCTGCTCAGCCGCGGCCACCGCCTGGTGGCCGACGACGCCCCCGAATTCACCCAGATCGCCCCGGACGTGCTCGACGGCACCTGCCCCGAACTGCTGCAGGACCTGCTGGAAGTGCGCGGGCTGGGCGTGCTCAACGTGCGCGAGATGTTCGGTGACACGGCGGTAAAGAAGAACAAGTACCTTCGGCTCATCGTGCACCTGACCAAGCCCATGACCGAGCCCACCCCCCATGGTTACGAGCGCCTGACCGGCGATTCGGGCACCCGCCACGTGCTGGACCTGGACGTGCCGCTGATCACCCTGCCGGTGATGCCCGGGCGCAACCTGTCGGTGCTGACCGAGGCGGCCACCCGGCTGCACATCCTGCGCACCAAGGGCATCGACCCGGCCGCGATGTTCATCGCCCGCCACAGCAACCTGCTGGAACGCCGTACCCCATGAACGCCGCTGCCGAACCCACCGCCGCCACCCTGATCATCGTCAGCGGGCTGTCCGGCTCCGGCAAGACCGTGGCGCTCAAGACCTTCGAAGACCTCGACTACTACTGCTCGGACAACCTGCCGATCAACCTGCTGCCGGACTTCGTGCGCAGCCTGCTGGCCGGGCACGATGCCGACGCCCCGCGCCGCCTGGCGGTGGGCATCGACGTGCGCGGCCAGAGCGACCTGAGCCAGCTCTCGCACTGGCGCGAAGAGGCCAAGGCGGCCGGGCTGGACGCGCAGCTGCTGTTCTTCGATGCCACCGATGAAGCCCTGCTCAAGCGCTACGCCGACACCCGCCGCCGCCACCCGCTGAGCCAGCTGGGCCTGTCGCTGCCCGAAGCGATCGCACGCGAGCGCGAGCTGACCGCCCCGCTGCGCCGCGCCGCCGACGCGGTGATCGACACCACCACCCTCAACGTGCACCAGCTGCGCCGCAAGGTGGTGACCGAGTTCGCGCTGAGCCACGGCAACAAGCTCTCGCTGCTGTTCGAATCGTTTGCCTACAAGCGTGGCGTGCCGGCCGAGGCCGACTTCGTGTTCGACGCCCGGGTGCTGCCCAACCCGCACTGGAACCCCGAGCTGCGCCCGATGTCGGGCCGCGAAGCACCGGTCCGCGAGTACCTGGACACCCAGCCGGACGTGCAGAAGTACGTGGACCAGCTGATCGATTTCCTCGATACCTGGCTGCCCCGCCTGGGCAATGACACCCGCAGCTACGTCACCGTGGCCTTCGGCTGCACCGGCGGCAAGCACCGTTCGGTTTACCTGGCCGAACGCCTGGCCCGCCACGCGCGCGACCAGGGCTGGCCGGAAGTGGCTACGTTCCATCGCGAACTGGATTGAGCCTGCCAAAGCATCAAAGCCAACGGACCAACGGTCCGTTGCTACCGTGGTGTATCCCCAATTCATGTTGGGATGTTAACGTTCGGCAATGACCTGTGGCATTCTCCTTGTAACGCATCCCGGCGTCGGCACGTCCCTGCTGGACGTGGCGACCCGACTCCTGCGGCACCTGCCGCTGAAGACCGAAGCTTTCGAAGTACCGTTCGACGCAGACATGGATGCCCTGCTCCCGCTCGCCTCGGCCGCCCTGCGGCGCGTGGACAGCGGTGAGGGCGTTTTGATCCTGACCGACCTGTATGGCGCCAGCCCGAGCAATCTGGCAGCGCAGCTGGCCCGCCTGGGCACCCCGGCACGCCGGGTCTCGGCGCTGAGCCTGCCGATGTTGTTGCGAGTGATGAATTATCCGGAACAGGGACTGGATCAACTGCCCGCCACTGCGGCGGCGGGCACTCGCAATGGAGCGATTGTCGACGATGCTTGAACGTGAACTCACCGTATCCAACCGCCTGGGCCTGCATGCCCGCGCCACTGCAAAGCTGGTGCAGGTGCTGGCCCCCTTCCGCTGCAACGTGACCATGATTGCGCGCGGCCGCGAGATCAACGCCAAGAGCATCATGGGCGTGATGCTGCTGGCCGCCGGCCAGGGCACCCCGGTCACCGTGCGCATCGATGGCGAGGACGAGGCCGCCGCCATGGAAGCCGTGGTGGGCCTGTTCGAGCGACGCTTCGACGAGGACAGCTGAGCATGCCGGGGCCACCGTCGCGACCGGGTTCCAGCACGCCGGCACGGACTGCGTCCGGCGCCCTGCTGCTGGCCGGCCACGGGGCCTCGCGCGGCAATGCACTCGGCCGTGCCCGGGTGCGCCTGCCGCATGCACTGGAAGTGGCCGAGCAGCGCATCGCCCCGGCCCAGGTGGCAGCCGAACTGCAGCGCCTGCACCTGGCCGTGGACGCCGCCCGCGCCGAAATGCACGACCTGCGCCAGCGCCTGCAGGGCGCACTGAACCAGGAAGCCGGCGAATTCCTCGACCTGCATGCGCTGCTGCTTGACGACCCCGAACTGCTGTTTGGCCTGGATGAGCTGATCCGCAGCGGCCCGTACAGCGCCGGCTATGCGCTGCGCGTGCAGCGCGACCGCCTGGCCAAAGTCTTCGATGGCATGGACGATGCCTACCTGAAGAGCCGCATGGACGACCTGGACCATGTGATCGGGCGCATCCATGCCTTCCTGCAGAAGCGCCCGCCGGACGTGAAGGGGCTGGCCGGGGAAATCCTGGTCTGCGACAACATCGCGCCCTCCGAGCTGGCCCAGCTGCAGGCGCACGGCGTGGTCGGCATCGTCACCGCCGCCGGCAGCGCGCTTTCGCACAGCGCGATCCTGGCGCGCAGCCTGCACCTGCCGTTGATCGTCAACGTTCCCAACCTGCTGCAGAAGATCTCCGACGGCGACGTGCTGGGCATCGACGGCAGCACTGGCCAGATCACCGTCAACCCGCTGCCGCCGGACCTGCGCGATTACCGCGCGCGCCTGCGCGACCAGGCCCGCGAACAGCGCGAGCTGGGCCGCCTGCGCAGCAAACCCAGCCGCACCCGCGATAACGTCGACATCGCCCTGCTGGCCAACGCCGAATCGCGCGAAGACGTCACCGAGGCGCATGCGCTGGGCGCGCACGGGCTGGGCCTGTACCGCACCGAATTCCTGTTCCTGCAGCGCGATGAGCTGCCCGACGAGCAGGAGCAGTTCGAAACCTACCGCGACGCCGCGCTCGGCATGAGCGGGCGGCCGGTGACCATCCGCACCCTGGACCTGGGCGCGGACAAGGCCGACCGCACCGGCCTGACGTTGAGCAACGAAGAGAATCCGGCGCTGGGCCTGCGTGGCGTGCGCCTGTCGCTGGCCCGGCCGAAGGTGGCCGATACCCAGCTGCGCGCGATCCTGCGTGCTTCGGCGTACGGCAAGCTGCGCATCCTGCTGCCGATGGTCAGCACCCGCGAGGAACTGCTGGCGGTGCGCCGCCGCCTGAACAAACAGGCCGAGCTGCTGCGCGCCGAGGGCCACGAAGTGGCCGAGCACATCCCGTTCGGGGCGATGATCGAAGTACCGGCCGCGGCGATCGCGCTGGAGAGCTTCATCGACCTGGTCGACTTCCTGTCGATCGGCACCAACGACCTGGTCCAGTACCTGCTCGCCGCCGACCGCAACAACGAAGCGGTGGGCGAGCTGTATTCGCCCCTGCACCCGGCGGTGCTGCGCCTGCTGGCGCACATCCTGCGCACCGGCCGCGAACACGACGTACCGGTGGCGGTATGCGGCGAGATCGCCGGCGACCCGCGCATGACCCGCATGCTGCTGGCGCTGGGCCTGACCGAGTTCAGCCTGCACCCCGGCACGCTGCTGGAGGTGCGCCGCGCGGTTCGCGACAGCGACCTCGCCGCGCTGCAGGCCGCCGCGCCAAAACTGCTGGCCGCGCGCGACCGGCGCGGCATCGAGCGTTGGATCGACACGAACCAATGAACTGCCTGGTAGGTCACGACCGTTGGTCGTGACGTGCTGACCTACCGGATTGTCATCCATCCAAGCGATAATGACGCGGTGACCACCCCCTCTGCCGCATCCTGTCTGGCATAGCGGCCTTTTTTCTTTCTGCCGCGGGAGCTGTGCATGGCCGAAGCCGTACGCCACGACAAGACGGCGCGCCAGTTGCGACTGTTGTCCGATGCACTGGACAGCGGGCGGCTGGGTCCGGTGCGCCGGCTGGTCAATACGCTGGCGCCGGCCGAGATCGGCAACCTGCTGGAATCGCTGCCGCCGGGCAAGCGCGAAGTGGTGTGGGGGCTGGTCGACCCGGAAGACGATGGCGAGGTGCTGGTCCACGTCGGTGAGGAAGTGCGCGAAAGCCTGCTGGCCGACATGGACCCGGACGAAATCATCGCCGCGGTCGAAGACCTGGACATCGATGACCTGGCCGACCTGGTCGAAGACCTGCCCGACACGGTCATCGACGAAGTGCTCAAGTCGATGGACCGCGAGAACCGCGAGCGGCTCGAGCAGGTGCTGTCCTATCCCGAGGACAGCGCCGGCCGCCTGATGAACCCGGACGTGGTGACCGTGCGCGCCGACGTCAACGTCGACGTGGTGCTGCGCTACCTGCGCCTGCGCGGCGAGCTGCCCGACCACACCGACCACCTGTTCGTGGTCAGCCGCCGCCACCAGTACCTGGGCCGGCTGTCGCTGGCCTCGCTGGTGACCCATGAGGACAGCACCCCGATCAACCGGCTGATCGACGACGAGCAGCCGGCCATCGACGTGGGCGAGAGCGCCGACGAAGTGGCCCGGCAGTTCTCCGACCATGACTGGGTGTCCGCGCCGGTGGTGGACGACAACAACATCCTGCTCGGCCGCATCACCATCGATGACGTGGTGGACATCATCCGTTCGCAGGCCGAGCACCAGGCCTTGGGCGCGGCCGGCCTGGACGAAGAGGAAGACCTGTTCTCGCCGATCAAGCGCGCCGTACGCGGCCGCGTGGTGTGGCTGGGCATCAACCTGTGCACCGCGTTCCTGGCGGCCACGGTGATCGGCCAGTTCGAGCTGACCCTGCAGAAGGTGGTGGCATTGGCGGTGCTGATGCCGATCGTGGCCGGCGTCGGCGGCAACGCGGCGGTGCAGGTGCTGACCCTGATGGTGCGCGGCATCGCGCTCGGCCAGGTCGGCCAGAGCAACGCGCGCATCCTGCTGTGGAAGGAATCGCGGGTGGCGCTGATCAACGGCACCCTGATCGGCACCGTGGTGGGCATCATCGCCTACCTGTGGTTCCACAGTTTCCTGCTGTCGCTGGTGATCACCCTGGCGTTGATCATCAACTTCTGTGCCGCGGCGCTGGCCGGCGTGCTGCTGCCGCTGCTGCTCAAGCGCATGAACGTGGACCCGGCCGTGGCCGGCACCGTGGTGGTCACCGCGGTCACCGACGTCATGGGCTTCTTCAGCTTCCTGGGCCTGGCCACCCTGATCCTGCTGCACTGACCGGTTTCCCGACATGGCCCTGACCCTCGACAACTACTTCGCTGCCGGCTGGCGCGACCAGAACCACACCTGCCCCGCCTGCGAATGGCAGGGCAGCGCGCGCCAGATGAGCATGGAGCTGCACGAAGACGAGGCCGAGTTCGACTGCCCGGTGTGCGAGAACCCGATCCTGCTGGTGCTGCACCCCAGCCTGGCCCAGGTGCAGGCCGCCGCCGCCGAGGGCCACCCCGAGGCGATCGAACAGCTGGAGATCCTGGCCTCGGTACCGCGCCCTGACTGATGCACTGCAAGATGCCCACCAGCGTTGTGCCGCCTAGACTGGAAACGATTCCAGTGAAGGACAGGCCATGGCACGGCGAGCGGGTGGTTGGTGGTGGGTGGTACTGGCGATGCTGGCGGTGAGCGGCGTCGCGTCGGCGCGTACATCGGACAGCGGGCAGTTCGTCAAACGCACGGTCACGGTGGACGGGCGCGAATCGCGCTACCAGGTGTTCGTGCCGCGCGATGCACAGGCCCAGCGGGGTTCACTGCCAGTGGTGTTGTTCCTGCACGGCTCGGGTGAGCGCGGCAGCGACGGCCGCCAGCAGACCCACGCCGGCGTGGGGCCGTACCTGCGTGGCCATGCGCGCGACTTCCCGGCGCTGGTGGTGTTGCCGCAGGCGCCGGACGAGCAGGAATGGTCGGGCGTCAACAACCGCATCGCGCTGGCCGCGCTGGATGCCACCCTCGCCGAGTTCGGCGCCGATCCCGCGCGCCAGTACCTGACCGGCATGTCGATGGGCGGCTACGGCAGCTGGAACATCGCGCTGGAGCACCCGGACCGGTTTGCCGCCATCGTGCCGGTGTGCGGCGCGGTGCTGGCGCCGCACGCGGTGCGGGCGTCATTGTTCGTGGAGTCCGTGGCAAACGAAGCCGACCCGTATGCCGCCATCGCAGAGCGCCTCAAGGCCACGCCGATCTGGATGTTCCATGGGGCACTGGATGATGTGGTGCTGCCCGAGGACGACAGAAAATTGAAGGCCGCGTTCGATGCCGCCGGCGCCCGCGACGTGCGCTACACCGAATACCCGCAGGGAAACCACAACGCTTGGGACGCGACGTACGCGGATCCCGCGATGTGGGAATGGCTGTTCGCGCAGAGGCGGTAGCGCCGGCCGTTGGCCGGCTGCCTTTCGGGCCGGGGTCATGGACGTCTGATGGGCGGCTTCGGATCGTGTAAACGCCGGACGGATGATCGGTGGCGGTAATGATGCCGCCTTCGGAGGCTTGGGCCGCGCTGCGCGCGGTGTCCGGCCAACGGCCGGGGCTACGAATTTTTACGGGCCCATTTGGGGTCAATCAACCGTGGGCTCCGGATCGTGTAAACGCCGGACGGATGATCGGTGGCGGTAATGATGCCGCCTTCGGATGCCTGGGCCGCGCTGCGCGCGGTTTCCGGCCAACGGCCGGGGCTACGAATTTCTACGGGCCCATTGGGATTGGGACCAATCAACCAAAGGGCCCCCGTCCGGTAGCGGCCGGCCGGGGGCCGGCCCCCCCGGGGGCGCGTCACCGCCTGACGGTTAAGGCCC
>NZ_JASCOP010000030.1:0-36890 GCF_029959395.1 Stenotrophomonas sp. PS02300 | reverse complement strand
CCGGGGAAGGCTGTTAGGAGCAGGTGCAATGGCGGCTGGAGCTGCGCGATGACCAGTTCGGTCTGGTCATCGCGCCGCAGGACAAACGCTGGGGCCCGGATTTCCTGCATTTCGCGCTGCGCCTGTCCGATGACTTCGATGGCAGCAGCAACTACCAGCTGATCAGCGAATTTACCCGCACCGGCCTGACCGACCAAGGGGCCGAACTGAAACTGCGCATCGGGCTGGGCGAGGTGGAAGAAGCCTTCGCCGAGTACTACCACCCGTTCGGCAGCAGCGGCCGGCACGCGCTCTCGACCTATGCACGTTACCGTGCCACGGACCTGGACCTGGCGCTGCTGCAGCGCGGTTCGCTGGCGCAGTACCGCTACAGCCAATGGCTGGGTGGCCTGCGCTGGGCCTGGTCGCCGCATCCGGATTGGGAACTGGCCAGCTTCCTCGAACGCGGACAGGAGCGGACCCGGCTGGATGTGGGCGATCCCAGCGAACTGGGCAACTACCGCGCCGACATGGGCAGCATCGGCTGGCAGCTGCGCCACGATTCCATCGACAGTTCGGCGTTCCCCAGCCGCGGCCAGCGCCTGTCGCTGACCCGCCAGCACTACCTGGACGCACTGGGCACGGATGATCCTGCAGCGGTCACCCGCCTGCAGTGGGATGGCGCCTGGGCTCGGGGCAAAAGTCGCTGGCTTGGCGGACTGCGCATTTCATCGGCCCACGGCGGCGACAACCTGCTGGCCACCTACGGTTTCCTGGGCGGGCTGGGCAACCTGTCGGGGTACCCGGAAGAAGCGATTTTCGCGCCGCAGACCGCACTGGCACGCATGGTGTACTACCGCCGCGTGGCCCATGCCGATTCATTGCTGACCATTCCGCTGTACATCGGCGGCAGCCTGGAGTGGGGCGGGTTCTGGGCCACGCGCGACCAGGTGAACATCGACGGCATGCAGAGCGCGGGCAGCGTGTTCGTCGGCGCCGACACGTTCCTGGGGCCGGTGTTCCTGGGGTACGGACGTGCGCAGGGGGGACACGATTCCTTCTATCTCACCTTCGGGTCCCTGTTGAGAACGCTCGACGGGTTCTGATCGGCGTCCATCGCGCGTAGCGCTTCCAGCAGCCACGCGCAGAACTCCGCCACCATCGGATCACGTTCGCTGTCGTGGTGGACCAGCCAACTCCAGCGCGGGCCGTCCACGGTCTGCGCCGATACCGGCACGAGGTGACCCGTCGCACGTGCGCCGGCGGCAAGCAGTTCACTGGCCAGTGCCAACCCCAATCCCTGGCAGGCTGCGTCCAGCAGCTGACCGGGCTCGGAGAAATTCAGGCCGTTGGGGTGTTGCCCCACATCCTCGCCGCCGCGTGCCCGCCAGTGGCTCCAGTCCATCTCACGTTCGCCATGCAGGGTAGGTCGCCCGGTGGCGGGCAATGCCAGCAGGTGGGGATGGCAGACGGCGGAAAGCCGGTCCTGCAGCAGGTGGCGATGGTTGCAGCCTGCCTGTGCATCCAGATCGTCGCGCACGGCGATGTCGATGGTCTGCGCGCTCATGTCCGGCACCTCTTCGCTGGTGAGCAGCCACACATCGGCGAGCGGCTGGCGCTGCCGGAAATCGCCCAGGCGCGGCACCAGCCAATGGCGGGCGAAGGCAGGCGTAGTGTTGACGATCAGCTGGTTCGGCTTGCGGTACTGGTCCAGCCGACGGATACCGGCGGACAACTGACGCAGCAGGCTCTGGGTGGTCACCAGCAGGTCGGCGCCGGCATCGGTGAGGGTCACCCGGCGGCCTTCGCGGAAGAACAGCGGCTGTTCCAGATAGGTCTCCAGCCCGCGGATCTGCTGGCTGATCGCCGATTGGGTGAGGTGCAGTTCCTCGGCGGCACGGTGGAAGCTGCCCAATCGAGCGGCGGCTTCAAATCCCCGCAGGGCAGTCAGTTGCGGCCAGTGCTTGAGACTCATTGATAAGCATGTCTGATCATTCATGCGCTGAATCTATCGTTTGTTTCCCGGGAATCGCAAGCCTACGCTGGTCGCTCATCAATCAGTCCTGCTTTTCTTTCCTGGAGCTGCCATGTCTTCCCGCCGTCATTTCCTGAAACTGCTGGGTGCGTCTACCGGCCTGGGCGGCCTGTCCGCCCTGGGCATTACCGGCACCCTCACCGGCAGTGCCAACGCGCACGCCCCGGCGGGATGGCGGATGCCGGACGAGCACGCCCGCCAGGAGCGGATCGTGCTGGCCTTCGCCGCCAGCGAACGGGTCTGGGGCGGCAGCGCGGCGGCCGTGAACGACTGCATCGCCCAGCTTGCCCGCACCATCGCCCGTTACCAGCCGGTTACCGTGTTGTGCCGACCGGCGCAGGAGGCGCTGGCGCGCAGCCGTTGTGGCACGCACAACATCGATTACCTGCCGGTCGCGCTGGATGACGTGTGGGTGCGCGACTACGGCGGCTGTTTCGTGGTGGACGGGCAGGGCGGGCTGGGCCTGGTCGATTTCAACTTCAATGGCTGGGGCAACAAGCAGCGTGCCAGCCAGGACACCGCCGTGGCCGAGGTGCTGGGCGAGGAGATGGGCGCGCGCCTGATCGGCAGCCATCTCGTGGGCGAGGGTGGTGGCATCGAGGTGGACGGCCACGGCACGGCGATCCTCACCGAGAGTTGCTGGGTCAATCGCAACCGCAACCCCGGCCTGGACCGGGCGCAGATCGAGGCCGAGCTGAAGGCACGGCTGGGCCTGCGCAAGGTGATCTGGCTGCCCGGCATCAAGGGCGAGGACATCACCGATGCGCACGTGGACTTCTACGCCCGGTTCGTGCGCCCCGGCGTGGTGATCGCCAACCTGGACAACGATCCGCAGTCCTACGACCATGAGGTGACCCGTACGCACCTGGCGTTGTTGCGCAGCGCCACCGATGCCGATGGACGCGCCCTGCAGGTGCATACGCTGCCGCCGCCGCTGGAAGGGCGACGCAACGTGCACACGCGGGGCAACCCGGATCTCGCCCGCGGCTATATCAACTACCTGCCGGTCAATGGCGCGGTGATCGCCCCGCAGTTTGGTGACGCCCATGCCGATGGCTACTGCCGGGACCTGCTGGCGCGGCTGTACCCGGGGCGGGTGATCGAACAGCTGGACATCGACCCGATCGCCGGCGGCGGTGGCGGCATCCATTGCATCACCAAGAATGTGCCATTGGTCTGATTGCGGAGGGGGTTTGGATCGATACAATCGATCCAGCCATGCAGGTCGTGGCGCTACGTTGATGGCCCGTCCTTTCCGCTTTGGGAGTTCGTCGTGCACCGTTCGATGCTGGTTGCCGTTTCGCTTGTCCTGACCGCCGCGCCCTGCGCCCTGCAGGCCGCCGACCTCGCCGCCGAGGTCAATCCCTTCATCGGCACCACCAACGCCGGCAATGTGTATCCGGGTCCGTCGGTGCCGTTCGGCATGGTGGCCTTCAGCCCCGAGATGACCCCGCTGCCGGGCAAGCGCTTCGCGATCGCGGCACCGGGCGGGTACGAGTGGCGTGGCAATGGCGTGCGCGGCTTCAGCCTGACCCACGTGTCCGGCACCGGCTGCACCGGCGCCAGCGGTGATGTTCCGATCATGCCGGTCACCACCAAGGTGGAACTGTCGCCGTCGTCGGCCGAGGCCGGGCTGCGCTATGCCAGCGTGCTCGACCACAAGCGCGAGTCGGCCAGCCCCGGCGCGTACCGGCTCACGCTCGACAACGGCGTGGTGGTGGACCTGGGCGCCACCGCGCGCACGGCGGTGGGGCAGTTCCAGTTCCCGGCCGACAAGCCGGCCAACCTGCTGTTCCGTACCTCCGACAGTGAAGTGGGCAGCACCGATTCGAGCATCGTGATCGATCCGGCCACGCGCACCGTGCGCGGCACGGTCACCGCCGGCAACTTCTGCGGTTACCTCGCCGAGGATCGCCGCGAAAGTTACTACACGCTGCATTTCGTGGCCGAGTTCGACCAGCCCTTCGAGGTCGGCGGCACCTGGCGCGACGAAACCGTGCAGGCCGGCGCGCGTGAAGGCGGTGGCGGCACCAGCTACGGCACCCAGGGCCACCCGCCGGTGGGCAAGGGTGCAGGCGGCTGGATCCAGTTCGATCCCAAGCGCAGCCCGAAGGTGACTGCGCGCATCGGCATTTCCTATGTGGACGAGGCCGGTGCACGGGCCAACCTGCGCCGCGAAAGCCCGGTGGGCACCACCGTGGAAGCGACCCAGGCCGCGACCCGCGCCGAATGGAACAAGACGCTGGGCCAGGTGCGCGTGGCCGGCGGAACGCCCGACGAACGCACAGTGTTCTACACCGCGCTGTACCACACGCTGCTGGCGCCGAACCTGTTCAGTGACGGTGATGGCCGCTACCGCGGCATGGACGGCAAGGTGCATGCGCTGTCGAAAGGCCAGCGTGCGCAGTACGCCAACTATTCCGGCTGGGATGTGTACCGCTCGCAGCTGCAGCTGGTCACGCTGCTGCAGCCGCAGGTCGGCTCGGACATCGCACAGTCTCTGCTCAACCAGGCCGACCAGAACGGCGGCGTGTGGGACCGCTGGACGCACCTGACCGGTGCCACCGGCGTGATGAACGGCGATCCGTCGCCGCCGTCCGTTGCCGCGATCCACGCGTTCGGCGGTCGCAACTTCGATCTGAAACGCGCCTACGCCTCGCTCAAGCAGGCGGCCACGGTACCGACCGAGCGTGACCTCAGCCGGCGCGGCTGCCCGGTGCTGTGCGTCGGCCAGCGGCCGGGCCTGGACCAGTGGATGGCGCTGAAGTACATGCCGGTGGGCGCGCCGGGCTGGGGCACCGCCTCGGACACGCTGGAAATGGCGGCCGCCGATTTCGGCCTTGCGGAACTTGCCAACGCTGCAGGCGACACACAGGGGGCGGCGCTGTTCCGCGAGCGCTCGGGCTGGTGGCGCAACCTGTACAACCCCAAGGCCACCGCGCAGGCCGGCTACATCCAGCCGCGCAATGCCGACGGCAGCTGGCCGGTGTTCGATCCGGCCTCGGATGAGGAGTTCGTCGAAGGCAGCGGTGCGCAGTACCTGTGGATGGTGCCGTTCGACCCGGCCGGGCTGATCGCCACGCTCGGCGGCCGCGACGCGGCCATCCAGCGGCTGGATGCGTTCTTCCGCAAGGAAGATGGCGCGTGGGCAGTGACCAAGTCCGGCCCGCTGCATGCGGAGCTGGACAACGAGCCCTCGGTGGCGGCACCGTGGCTGTACAACTTCGTCGGCCAGCCGTGGAAAACACAGGAAACCGTGCGCCAAGCCATGCGCCAGATCTGGACCAATGCGCCCGAAGGCATGCCCGGCAACGATGACCTGGGCCAGATGTCGTCGTGGTACGTGTGGTCGGCGCTGGGCCTGTACCCGCTGTACCCGGGCCGTGCCGACCTGGTGATCGGCAGCCCGCTGTTCCGCGAGGCGGTCATCCAGCGCCCCGGCGCCACCCTCACCATCACGGCCAACGGCGCGGCAATGGACGCACCCTACGTGCAGTCGCTGCGAGTGGACCGCAAGCCCAGCGAGGCCAGCTGGCTGCCGGCCAGCGTGGTGCAGAAGGGTGGCACGCTGGAGTTCGAACTGGGCACGAAGAAGAACACGCAATGGGGCACCGTCACGCTGCCGCCGTCGTATGGGCCGAACTGACATGCTGCACCACATTTCGCTCGGCGTTCGCGACCTGGTGGTTGCAGGCAGGTTCTACGATGCGGCGTTGAACGCGTTGGGTTACCGCCGTGTGTTCGAGGATGACACGGCAATCGGTTACGGACTGATCGATGACCAGGATCTTCTTTGCCTGAAGCTGCGCGACGATGCCAGCGCACCGGGGGCCGGTTTCCATCTGGCCTTCGCGGCAGCGTCGCGCGAAGCGGTCGACGCCTTCCATCGTGCCGCCGTGCAGGCCGGCGGCAGCGACAATGGTCCGGCGGGGTTGCGGCCGGATTACGGCGCCGACTACTACGCGGCATTTGTGATCGACCCTGACGGTCACCGGATCGAGGCGGTGGTCAACGCCGTGGAAGGGGCCAGCCCGCCGTGAACCTCACCCATCCGCTCCTGCAGCGCAGTGCCCGCATCCTGCCGTGGGTGGGGTTGGCCGCCAGTGTGGCCATGGCCTTCGTGGTGACCCTGTTCGGGGCACTGCTGCTGCCGCAGTTCGTGGAGATGTTCGGCAGCGCCGGCCAGGCACTGCCGTGGATCAGTCGCGTCTACAGCGAGGGTTATCTGCTGGCCTGGCTCGCGCCGCTGCTGGTGGGGGCGTGCTGGTACTTCGGCCCGCCCATCGCCGGCCGCATCCTGGCCGGGCTGCTGGGCCTTGGCGCAGGACTGCTGGGCTCGGTGGGCGTGCTGTTTGCGATGTACCTGCCTTACTTCATGCTGGGTTCGCTGGTCTGAGTTCAACGGCGGCATCGACACCGGCGAAGAAGGTGGTCAGCACGTCGACGAAACGACGCGGCGATTCCACGTTCATCAGGTGCCCGCCGGGCACCACGCTGAGCGTTGCATGGGGCAGGCCTGCCACCAGCGTGTGCGCGCCATCCAGCGGGGCAAGCCGGTCTTCATCACCGCTGATCACCAGCGTGGGGGTGGCGATACGCGGCAGGTCGGCGCGGCCATCGAAGGCCAGCATGGCCTGCAGCAGGCGCAGCCAGTCGCCGCAGGTCTGCTGGTCGTTCGGATCCTCCTGGTACTCCAGGTAGGGCGCTGCTGCGGGGCTGGACAGGAAGCCGTCCGAGAACAGCCAGGGCAGTACCAGCGCATAGACCTGCGCGGGACTGCCGCCGCCGCCATACACCGCGCCGACCGCCTGCAGGAACAAGCGCGCCTGGGTCCTGGTGGATGCGAAGGTGGCGGCCAGCACCAGGCTGCGCAGCCGCTCCGGCGCGGCCACCGCCATCGCCTGCGCGACCGTGCCGCCCATCGAGAACCCGACCACGTGCGCGCTCTCGATGCCGGCCTGGTCGAGGATGGCCAGCACGTCCAGCGCCAGGTCTTCCGTGCGGAACGGTGCCGGCCCGCCGGGGGTCCTGCCGGAGCCGCGCAGGTCCACCGCCAGCACGTGGTAGTGCGCGGCCAGCGCCGGCAGTTCGGCGGCCCAGAAGCCGGCGTCGCCGCCGAGGCCGTGGATCAACACCACGGCGGGTGCGCCGGGTACGGCGCTGGTTTCAAGCCAATGCGCGGGGCCGCGCGCGGTTGTCATCAAGGGCATGGGAAGTGCTCACAGGTCATGCAGGGAAATGCCGTTGGCCGCAGCGCGCATCTGCGCGTCCGGTACCGGGCCTTGGCGGCTCATGTCCACCAACGCCTGGTTGAGGGTAACGAAGGGACGCATGCGCGCTTCGTAGCGGGCAAATGCAGCGTGCGGCGAACCGGGCTGGTTGGCCAGTTCGCGCGCCAGCACGAAGGCACCTACCAGTGCCAGGCTGGTGCCCTGGCCGGAGAACGGCGATGCGCAGTGCGCGGCGTCGCCGACCAGCGCGACCCGGCCGTTGGACCAGCGTGCAAGCTTTACCTGCACCAGTTCGCCGAAGTAAAACGCCTCCGTCGTGTCGAGCGCGTCCACCAGGGGTTGCCAGCGCCCACCCAGGCCGCGCAGCCTGGCGCGGGTCAGCGCCTTCTGTGCCGCCACATCGTGGCGCAGGCGGGCATCGACCTCGGCGCCGAACCCCGCACCCACGCGCAACTCGCGGCCACTGGCGTCGGGATACACCACCACACCCAGTTCGGCGTCGCGGTACATGCCTTCGCGGCCGTCCAGTGCCAGGCTGTCGGGCGCGCTGTAGAACGCCAGCGCGCCGCCCAGCGGCACCAGGCAATCGTCACCGGCATGCACGGCCTGGCGGCGTACCGACGAGTACACCCCGTCCGCGCCGATCACCACGTCATACGTGCGCGAAAGCTGGCGTGCGAAGCTGACCGTCATCCCGGTGGTGGTCGGGCTGAGCGCGGTGATGTGCTCGTCATGGCAGATGTCCTGCCGCGCACCTGCGGCGTCGGCCAGCAGGCGGCACAACCTGTCGCGGAAGACTTCGATGTCGGGGCTGTCGAGACGACCGCCGCTGAACGTGCGGCTGTCATCCACGCTGACCGGCTCACCCTGGCGATCCAGCATGCACAGGCCACGCATCCGGGTGCGCTGCGCCTGCAGCGCGTCGTGCAGTCCCATCGCCTTGACCACGTCCAGCGCCACGCCACGGATGTCCACGGCATGACCGCCGTCGCGCAGCAGCGGGGCCTTTTCGACCACGGTCACGGGGAAGCCGAAGTGGCGCAGCCACCACGCAGTGGCGAGGCCGGCGACACCGGCGCCGGAGACAAGGACGGTGGGAAGCGAGGGCATGGGGCGCAGTCCAGTGGAGAAGTGGGCACAGCCTACGCAGCGCTGCGGCGGGCCACTTGACCTGGGTCAAGCCGGGCCGATCAATGCGCCGCCGGCAGCCCCAGCAGTTCAGAGAGTCCCAGCCAGCCGATCTGCACGCCGATGCACAGGATCACGAAAGCCAGCAGGCGCAGCATCACCTGCATGCCGGTGCGGCCCAGCAGCGCCTGCAACCGGCCGGCATAGCGCATGCACAGGTAGATCAGCGCGCACAGCGCCACCAGGGCGCTTGCGGCAGCGACCACATGCACCACCTCCGGACCCTGTTCGGGCGAGGTGGTGCCCACGGCGGTCGCTACCGCGATCGCGCCGGGACCTACCGTGAGCGGCAGGGTGAAAGGATAGAAGGTCTGCGATTCGACAGTGGCGTCCAGGTCCAGATCCTGGCGCGCTTCGGCCTAGGCCGCACCGGTCAGCGAGACACGCTCGGGTTGCGCGGGAGCATTGAGCAGCCGCCAGCCCGTGGCTGCAATCACCAGGCCACCGGCCAGGCGCAACACCGGGATCGAGATGCCGAAGAAGGACAACACCCAGGCGCCGATGCTGATCGACACCGCCAGCATCACCAGGCTGTTGAACGCCACCGCCCGCGCAACGCGGTTGCGTTGCACGGGCGTGGCATCGGGGAGCAGGCCCAGCACCATCAGTGCCGCGCCCGGTGGATTGATCACCGGCAGCAGGCTGGTGAAGATCACCAGGAACGCATGGCTGAATTCATTCCACATGGGCGCACCTTATCAGTAGCCCCACCACGGCTGGCAGTGCAGGTGGCCATACGGACCCCGCCAGCAGCGGCCGCCGGGGTAGGGACGCGGGCCGCCGCCCCAGCCCCACGGGCGCGGGCCGTACATGGCCGGGCCATACCACCAGTCGATGAACACGCTGGCGTGCTCGCCGGCGTCGGGCAGGGTGCCGCCCAGCGTGCGGATGTCGTAGGTGAGGTTGCCGCCGCTCAGGCGCGGGTTGCGCAGTTCGACCACGGCCAGGTCGGTCTTGCCGTTCACCACGGTGGACACGGTGGCATTGGGCGGGTCCTTCTCGAAATCGTCCTTGCCGCTGCCCCAGTAGCTGACGAACTTTGCAGTCGACACGTCGCCGGTCATGCGTTCGGGGCGGTCGGTGAACATCAGGGTCTGTTCGCCCACCCCTTTGAGGGTGAGGGTCTTGCCGTCGGACTGGAAGCCGTTGCCGGTCTGCACGAACAGCCAGTTGGCTGCGGGCATCGGTTCAACGTTGCTCGCCGGGGTGGGGGCGGGGGCGCTCTTCGGGGCCGCCTGCGCATTCAAGGCACACAGGGGAAGAAGGAGCAGCATCGCCACTCCAAGGGAAAGCCGCTTCATCTGAATCTCCAGAAAGGGTAGGGGCGAAGGCGCGGGAGACGGGGAGAGGGTTGATCCCCCGCTGCCATCGCGGAGAGGACGTTACGGCGCACCTCCCCTCGGCCACTTGATGCAGGTCAAGCGCGCCCCATGTCGTGCCGATGCCGCCACACCACGCGCCAGGCGGCGGCGGCCAGCGCCAGCAGGGCCGTGCCGAACAGCAGCAGCGGTGCATGGCCGTGTTCGTTGAACGCCATCAGCCCAAGCGTCAGCAGGCCGGTGGCCGTGAGCGAGATCGCCACCGTGCGTGCCGGTGCATGGTCGCTGGCCTCGGCGGCGGACATCGGCGTGGGCGCGTAGGCCGCCATGCGTGCCTGCACGCGCTGCCATTGCGGCGCCGGGCCGCGCGCGAGCAGGTGCGCCGCGGTGAGGATGAGCGTGGGCAGCACCGCGCCCACCAGCACATCGGTCAGCCGCGGGTTGGCCTGTATCCACTGCGCGGGAAGGGTGTGGGCAACCGCCCCGGCGTTCGCGCCGAAGCGCACCAGCACCCCCGCGACGAAGCTCGCCCCGGCGGTGACGAACACCGTTGCGGTGCCGATACGGCCACTCAGCAAGCCCCAGATCGTGGGTGCCATCAGCGGGCCGAACAGCATGCCGGTCAGGGTGAGCACGATTTTTTCGGCACCGCCCATTCGTGGCACGCACAGGGCAACGGCGATCAACGCTGCACCGATCAACAGTGCGAACAGGCGCCCTGCGCCGACCAGGCGAGGTTCGCTCGCGGCCGGGCGCAGGCGCCGGTAGAACTGTTCGGTGAGCACGCCGGCAAACACATTGATCTGCCCGCTGATGGCGCTGGCCGTGGCCGAGAACATCGCGGCCATCATCAGGCCCAGCATGCCGGCCGGCAGTACGTGCTGGCTGGCCAGGATGTAGGCCTGTTCCGGATCCGCGCCCGGCTGCAGCAGGCGGTACAGGATCGGCGGGGTCAGCCACAGCGTCGGGCTGACCAGGTACAGCGCGCCAAACAGCCACGCGCTGCGGCGCGCGTCGGTGTCGGTAGGCACACAGATGTAGCGCTGGGCGAACGCCCATTCGGCGCCGACCAGGAAGAAGTGCACCGCCACCCAGCCGGCCATGAACCAGAGCGTGTACTGACTGGAGAATGGTTGGAAGAAGGTCGCCGGCACCGGCGCCAGCGCTACCCCGCTGCGTACCTGCAGCCACAGCAGCGGAATCACGAACAGCACCGCCAGCTGCAGCACGATGAACTGCAGCACGTCGGTCATCAGCACGGCCCACAGCCCGCCGGTGACCGTGTACGCCACGACCACCATGCCGAACACGCCGATGGTGAGCGCCAGCGACAGGTGCCCGGTGGCGTCATCGCGCAGCAGGTGCCCTGGCTCCAGCGGCACCAGTGCCACCAGCATCACTGACAGTGCATACAGCGCCACTCCCGTGGACACGATGCGCATGGCCATCATCGCCCAGGTGTAGAGCTGCACGGCCTGCGCGCCGAAGCGCAGCTGCACGAATTCGGCCGGCGTGGTCACCCCCGTGCGGCGCCAGCGGCCCGCGACAATGCTGCCGACCAGCAGCCCGGCAACGCCGATGCAGGTGTTGATGGCAATGGCCACCACGCCCTCGCGGTAGGCCAGCCCCCCCCAGACCACGAACGTACCGGCTGACTTGAGCGTCATGAACCCACTCAGCCCCGACACCCACCACGGCGAACGCCCACCCGCGGCGAACATGTCGCGCGAGCGGCGGTTGCGGCCGGCGTAACGCAGGCCGATCGCAAGCGTTCCCAGCAGGTACGCGGCCAGCACCACGAAGTCGATCGGTGCCATGCGCTCAGAAGTCCATGCGCAGGCTGAGCCCGGCCTGGCGGCGGAAATCGGCGGGAAGCTGCTGCGCATAGGCATTGGCACCGCCGGCCGTGCTCACCGCCATGATGTTGGCCGCGTAGCGGCGGTCGGCCAGGTTGTGCACGAACAGGCCAAGCTCGATTCGGCCATCGGCGAAGATCAGCCCGGCCGACGCATCGGCAATGCCGTAGGCGCGCTGGGTCATGGCCGGGTTCTGGCTGATGTCGAACAGCACCGCGTCCTGCCAGCGGTAATCGAGCTGCAGGTACAGATCGGTGCGCGCGGTCAGCGGCGCGTCGTAGCGCGCGCCCAGCGTGGTGCGCCAGCGCGGAGCATTCATGAACGGCTTGCCGTCGAGGTCCTGCACGAAGGCGCCGCCGCTGCCAACCGGCAGGCAGCCCTGGGCGAGGGTCTGGCCGGTGTAGCAGGGACCGTTGCGCACGCCATCGAAGCGCGCATCCAGCCAGGTCACGCCACCGCTGATGCTGAAATACGCGTGCGGGCGCGCGGTGAACTCCAGCTCCACGCCATCGATGGCCACGCCTCCTGCGCTGGTCAGCACGAACAGGCCTGATGCCGCGCTGTAGGTCTGCGCCTGGTAGTCGTCGATGCGGGTACGGAACCCGGTCAGGTTGAGCATCAGCGCGTTGTCCAGCAACGTGGTCTTCAGTCCGGCCTCGATCATCTCCGAGGTTTCGGCCGGGGCCGGCAGCTGCGCGAACTGGGCGGCGGTAAGGCCGAGCGTGGCGGCCAGGCCTTCGCTCTTGTAGCCGGTGCCCCACGCCACGTACCCGGTGATCACCGGGGTGAATGCATAGCTGGCACTGAGCCGGCCTATCGCGGCGCTGTCGCGGTAGTGCCCGGTGACCGGGCCGAATGCCGGGTTGGTGGCGGGCTGGTCGGCGCCGTTGAAGCGTCCGTCCAGCGGGCGCACGAACGCAAGGCGCTGGCGTTCGCGCAGCAGCCGCAGGCCAGCGGTCAGGGTCAGCGGCTCGCGAGGGCGCCAGTTGGCCTGGCCGAACAGCGCGACGTTGCGGCTGTCGACATCCGAATGGCCGGCCAGCACGGCCTGGTCGCCGGGAATGCGCGGCACCACGCTGCCATCCGGGTCGATGCGGGCCGTGGCGCCGATGTTGAGCCCGCGCCGGTCCAATGCGTTATGCACCGAACCGTCGAAGTAGTACGCGCCCAGCAGGTAGTCGAAGGCCCCGCCGGCAGGTGAGGCCAGCCGCAGTTCCTGGGTGAAGGTGCGGCTGGATTCGATGTTGAAGTTGCGCGTGATCAGCTGCGCCTGGGTGTCGTCCAGGTCGACGTCGCTGTCATTGTCGAAGCGGCGCCAGCCGGTGATGCTGGTGAGCGTGTGCGTGCCCAGCGCCAGGCGTGCGGTCAGCGCCGCGCCGCTGTTGTCCTGGCGAACGAACGGCGCAACATCATTGTTGACCTGTGCATTGTCGCGGCCCACCGCCGTGCCGGTGGGCAGCGCCCGCGGATGGGTGCTGGCCTGGATCAAGGGCAGCGCACAGCAGTCGGCCTCCAGGCGGCTGGCATCGGCGCGGAGGGTGAGGTCCGAGCGCTGGTCCCGGGAACGCCATTGCAGCGTTCCGCGCATGCCGTACGCGCGCTGGCCGTTGAGCGTGCGCCCGTCGTGCAGGTTGTCCACGTCGCCGTCGCGGCGGCGATCGAACGCGGCGATGCGGTAGGCGAGCTGGTCGGTGAGCGGGCCGGAGAGGGCACCCTCGACCCGGTAGGCGTTGGGCTGTCCGGCCTGCACCGAAAGCGTACCGCCGCGGCGCTCGGTGTCCGGCGCGCGGGTGATCAGCTGGATCACGCCCGCAGAGGCATTCTTGCCGAACAGCGTGCCCTGCGGTCCGCGCAGCACTTCCACGCGTTCCACATCGAGCAGGTCGCTGAAGGCCGCGCCCGGGCGCTGCAGTACCACGCCATCCACCACCGTGGCGATGCTCGGCTCCACCCCGGTGGAGAACACGTCGGTTCCCACGCCGCGGATGCGGATGGCGGTGTTGCGCAGTTCGTTGCCGGCGGAGAACGTCACGCTGGGAACCAGCGCCTGCAGGCGACTGATGTCGATGGCCTGGCTACGCTGCAGGGTCTGGCCATCCACCACCGATACCGCCAACGCGATGGTCTGCACGTTTTCTTCGCGGTGCTGCGCGGTCACCGTCATGCGGTCCAGTACGGTGACTGACGGCGGGGCCGCAGCGGGATCCTCGCGCGCGAGCGCCGCTGCCGGCTGCGCCAGCACCGTGAACATGGCCATCTCGAGCGACCTCCATGGCATGGTGCGAATCCGTGTGCCGAGGGTGCGGATTCATTCTGTAACGTGACCGTCGTCGCTGAACACCCCGGTTCAGCAATGTCGTACCAGTAAAACTACTGTGTATTCAGCTTCAATGACGCCACAGCAAGGGTTTCCGTCGGTCTGAACCAACTTGCGGAACACTGTTCTGGATCATAGGATCGGCAGCGTCGGCCCCAGCCCCGGACAGCGATCATGGCGCGAACCAGGCAACCCGCAACCCGCGACGACCTCGCCGAGGCCGTGGACGATGGCGATCCGCGTTTTGCGATTCCCGGCGCGCAGGCTCTGTCCAAGGGGCTGAGCCTGCTGACGCTGATCGCCGATGCGCCGCACCCGCTGCCGTTCGGCGAGCTGAGCCGCTATTCCGGCCTGCCCAAGAGCACGCTGCACCGGATCCTGCAGACGCTGATCGAGTACCGGCTGGTGCGTACCGACGAAGCCAGCCAGACGTATCGCCTGGGCACGCGCCTGTTCGAAATGGCGCACCAGGTCTGGAGCGATTTCGACCTGCGCAGCGCCGCCGAACCGGAGCTGCTGCGCCTGCGCGAGATGGCCCAGGAAACCACCCGGCTGGGCGTGCTGGAAGGCCGCGACATCCTCATCATCGACCAGCGCGACCACGTGCAGGCCATGCGCCTGGCCAACGGCGTGGGCAGCCGCCTGCCCGCGTTGGCCACCGCCATTGGCAAGGCGGTGATGTCACACCGTCCACCCGAGGAACTGCAGCGGTACCTCACCGCCACGCCGCTGCAGCCACTCACCCCGCACTCCATCCTCAGCCTGGAAGCGCTGCAGCGCGAACTGGACCTGATCAAGGCACGCGGCTACGCGGTGTCGGTGGAGGAATCGGCATTGGGCGTCAGCGGCGTTGCCGCACCCATCCTCGACCATCGCGGCGAGGCCATCGGCGCGGTCAGCATCAGTGGCCCGTCGTTCCGCCTGCCACTGGAACGCCTGCACGCGCTCGGCCGCGATGTCATCGAAGCGGCGCGGCGCATTGCCGGCAACGTGGGGGAAACCTTCATGTCGATCAGCACCTCGGTCACGCCCAGCCATGCCGCCGAGCGCGACGTGCGCTGCGTGATCCCGCAGAGCGCGTTCCTGGCCGAAAGCCCGCACTGGCTGGGCGATGGACGCTCGCTGTTGTGGGTGGACATCCTGGCGCCATCGGTGAACGTGTCCAACCTTGCTACCGGCGATACCCGCACCACGCCGCTGGGCGAACTGGTGGGCGTGGTGGTGCCGCGCACGTCCGGCGGCTTCATTGCGGCCACGCAGAGCGGCTTCCGCACGCTGGACCTGCCCGGCGGAGAGATGCAGCCGATCGCCGCGCCGCTGCACATGAGCGGCCGCCGCTTCAACGATGGCAAATGCGATGCCGCCGGCCGGCTGTGGGCCGGCACGCTGGCCATCGATGCCGCGCCCGAGCGGGGCGCGCTGTACCGGCTCGACACGCACGGTGTGCTGGACGAAATCGAAAGCGGCTTCCACATCTGCAACGGCCTGGGCTGGAGCCCGGACAACACGCGCTTCTACCTGGCCGATTCGGGTCGCCGCACGATCTACGTGTACGACTACGACCTCGATACCGGGACGGTGACCAACAAGCAGGTATTCGCCCGCTTCGCCGACGCGGACGGCATGCCCGACGGCCTGGCCATCGATGCGCAGGGGCATGTGTGGTGTGCCATGTGGGACGGCTGGGCGATCAAACGCTTCGCCCCGGATGGCACCCTGGTCCGCAGCATCGACCTGCCGGTGCCACGCCCGACCAACCTGGCCTTTGGCGGCCCCCAGCTCAGGACGCTGTACATCACCACGGCGCGCATCCGCCTGTCGGCCACCCAGCTGGCGGCGGCGCCGTTGTCGGGCAGCCTGCTGGCGCTGGAGGTGGACGTGGCCGGCACGCCGGTCGGCGGCTACGGCGGCTGACATGGCCCAGTACCCCTCACTCGCGGGCAGGACCGTGGTGGTCAGTGGGGGCGGGGCCGGGATCGGTGCGGCCATCGTGGAAGCCTTCGCGCTGCAGGGCAGCCAGGTCTGCTTCGTGGACGTGGACGCCGACGCAGCGCGGCGCACGGTAGCGGCGGTGGTGGCACGCGGGCTGCCGCCGCCCGTCCATGCGGTCTGCGACCTGCGCGACATCCCCGCATCGCTGGCGGCCGTGCAGGCACTGCTGGCCGGTCGTACCCCGCATGCACTGATCAACAACGCCGGCAACGACCAGGCCCAGCCACTGGGCGAGGTCACGCCTGCTGATTGGGACGACCGCGTGGCGGTCAACCTGCGCCACCAGTTCTTCCTGGCGCAGGCGCTGTCGGCGCCGATGCGCGCAGCCGGGCAGGGCGCCATCGTCAACCTGGGCTCGATCGCGTGGCGCATCGGCGTACCGGGGGTGCCGGTCTACGCCACGCTCAAATCGGCCGTGGAAGGCCTCGCCCGCAGCCTGGCCCGCGAGCTGGGCGGCGATGGCATCCGGGTCAACGCGATCGCCCCGGGCTGGGTGCTGACCGAACGCCAGCTGGCCAAGGCCGCCGCGGATCCGGGCAAGGCCGCGCGCTACCTGGAACGGCAATGCCTGAAGACGCACCTGCGTCCGGCCGACATTGCGGAGATGGCGCTGTGGCTGTGCGCCGACGAGAGTGCCCTGTGCACCGGCCAGACCTTCACCGTGGACGGTGGCGTGGTCTGACCTGCGGTGGACCGCTACTGCGGCCGCTGGCCTGCTGAATATGCGTTGACTTGATCTGGGTCATGTGGGCCACCGGCGGCCGTCGGTACCGTGCGCATGCCCCCGCCAACGAGATCGGCATGCCCAGCCCAGCCTCACGCAAACCCCCGATGCACACCCCTGGCCTCGACGAGGACATGTGCGTGCATATCTTCACCACCTCGGCGGCGATGATCGGCGTGTGCATGACCGTGGTCGGCGTGCTGCACGTGGTGAGCGTGCTGCGGCAGGTGGACACCTTCGGCGACGACCTGCTCTGCATCAATTCGTTGATCTACCTGGCCTCGTGCCTCACCGCGTACTGGGCGCTGCGCACGCGCCGCCGCAAGCGCAACCGGGTCCTGGAATGGGCGGCCGACTGGCTGTTCCTGGCCGGTCTGGTGCTGAGCACGGTCGCCACCGCCTTCATCACCTGGGCCGTCGCCGGCACCTGATGCACCTCCCCCTTATCGCCTTCCAGAAGGTACCGCCATGGACGCCCCAGCCCCCGTTTCCGTCACCCCGCGCACGCGCCGCCTCGCCCGCCTGCACGACCTGTATGCGGTCGCGCTGGTGGTTGCACTGCTGTGCACCGGCGCCACGGTCGCGCAGGCGCCGGCCGAACGGAGCACGGCCGGTGCATCCCTGCAACCACCGGTGGAGATCCGCTATGGCGACAACGGCATCAGCCAGGGCACGTTGCGCGCGGCGATGTCGCCGGTGTCGGTGGGCGGGCAGCCTTACCGCGCGCTGGTGTTCAACGGCAACTACGACGCGCCGCTGATCCGCACCCGACCCGGTGGCACCATCGCGTTGACCCTGGACAACCAGATGGATGAAAAGACCAACCTGCATTTCCACGGCATGACGGTCACGCCACTGGATTCGGGCGACAGCATCTTCCGCGAGGTCGGCCCGCACCAGCAGGGCCTGTACCGCTTCAAGCTGCCGCCGGACCACAGCCCGGGCGCCTACTGGTACCACAGCCATTTCCACGGCGGCGCGCAGCGCCAGGTCGAATCGGGCATTGCCGGGCCGATCCTGGTCGACGGCATCCTGGATCCGTTCCCGGAGCTGAAAGGCATCAAGGAACGGGTGCTGGTCCTGCGCAATTTCCAGAAGACCACCACCGGCAAGCTGGCCAGTGCGATCGTGACCAGCGCGCCCTCGATCCGCACGGTGAACGGCCAGGCCGATCCGGTGATCGACATCCAGCCTGGCGAAACCCAGCTCTGGCACCTGCTCAACATCTCGGCCAACCAGTACTTCCGCATCCGCATCAATGGCCAGGACGTGCAGATCCTGTCGCGCGATGGCAATACGGTGAACAAGCAGGTGATGACCGATGAGCTGCTGATCGGGCCGTCGGCGCGCTTCAGCGTGCTGGTGGTTGGCCCGGCGCCAGGCGACCATCCGGTGGAGCTGGCCTTCGGCAACACCGGTGCGGCGGGCGACCAGTACAAGGGGGCGCGGATCGCCACGCTGCGCTCGTCCGGCGCGCCGGTGCCCACGCGTGCGATCACCAGCGCCTACCCGTCGCCGGAAGACCTGCGCAACGTGCAGGTGGCCAACGTGCGCCAGTTCGCCTTCCAGGATTCGCCCACCGATGGCGACGCCTTCATGATCAACGGCGAGCGCTTCGATCCACGCCGGGTCAACACCACGGTCAAGCTCGGCGATGTCGAGGAGTGGCGCCTTTACAACCCCTCGCAGGAGCTGCACCAGTTCCACATCCACCAGACCGATTTCCAGGTGGTGGCGATCAATGACAAGCCGGTGCCGTTCACTGGCTACCGCGATACGGTGTTCATTCCCACGCGCGGCTCGATCACGCTGCGCATTCCGTTCCGTGACCCGGTGATGCTGGGCAAGTTCGTCTACCACTGCCACATCCTGGAACACGAGGACGGCGGGATGATGCAGGTGGTGCAGGTAGTGCGGCCGGAAGACTACGCGCAGGCGGTGAAGCTGGCGCCGCTGGGGGGCATCTACGGGGACAACCAGACCTGCAGCTACCTCAAGAACAGCGGCCGCGAGTTTGTCCTGCCGACCGATGTGCAGCTGCCGGCGGAGAAAGGCCCATGAACGCCCTGTGCCGCTCTGCCCTGGTGCTCGGGGTTGCCGCCGGGCTGGGCCTGGCGTCCAGCGAGGCGCGTGCCGACAAGGGGTATTACCCGAACGTCGGCATGGATTACAGCGCGGTGCTGCAATACGACTACAGTCGTGCCGAAGGCGATGGCGCCACCGCGCCGCGCAACACCACCGATTTCTATCCGGACATCCAGAGCAGCTTCTACGTACGCTTCAGCCCGAACGACCAGGTGCGGCTGTCGACCGAACTCAACCCGATCAATCCACCGGCCAACGGCGAGAAGCGGACCTTCGGCGACATCGGGCTGGTGATCAATGAGCTGAACTATTACAAGCTCACCCAGCACACGCAGCTGCAGGTGGGCAAACTGCAGGTACCGTTCGGGCGCGCCATGGATGCGGCGCCGGGGCTGTACACCAACGATTTCGTGTCGACCTACGACCTCGGCGGCATGCTCGGGGCGACCTATGCATACCGCTGGTTCGGCCAGAAGGCGGGCATGGTGCAGGGCGGGCTGAACCTGTACACCGCCGACACCACGGAGCTGAGCCGGCCGTTCCTGCGCAGCGGGGGGCGGGCGCAGCGCAGTGATGGTGGGCCGGCCAACACCGGCAAGCTGGACTCGTATGCGCTGACGGTGAACTGGAATTCGATTCCGGCGTTGCCGTACCTGGAGCTGCAGGCTGGCTACATGCGCAACCGCGCGGGCGTGGCGCAGCCGGACACCGGACCGGCTGACGACGAGGTGATCAGTGTGGTATCGGCGCGTTATATCTGGGCGCCGGAGTCGAGCGCGGACCTGGACAGCACGTTGCGCGGCCGCTACCTCGATGTGGTGCCGCTGGTGGAATATGCGGACGTGCAGAACGAGGATGCGGTGGCGGGCAACGATACGCGCTATCTCACCACGTCGGTCACGGTCGATTACGGGCGCTGGGTATTCGGGGCGACCCGCACGGACAAGCGGCGCCCGTGGGCGCCCGGTGCAGGGCGGCACGATTACCTCAACGAGCTGAGCATGGGCTACCGGGTAACGGGGCAGTTGACCATGGCACTGTCGGTAGGCAGCCAGGCGCAGGGCGGGCAGGATTCGAACCTGGTCGGGTTTGCGCTTACTTATGAAGGAGCGCACTGACATGCTGCGGACATTCTGGCCGGCGCTGGTGCCGGCGGTAACGCTGTCGTTGCTGCTGCTGTCGATGCAGCCGTTGGCGGCGCAGAACCAGACCCTGATCGGTGGGCCGTTCAAGCTCACTGACCAGAACGGGCGCGCGGTGACCGACCGCAGCTTCCACGGCAAGCCGGTGCTGCTGTATTTCGGATTCACGTCGTGCCCGGATGTGTGTCCTACCGATCTTGCGCGTGTCCAGCGGATCGCGCGGCGCGTGCAGAAAGCCGGGGGACCACCGCTGACACCGATCTTCGTCAGCATCGATCCCGAGCGTGATACACCGGCGAAAATGAAGGGTTACGTATCGGCGTTCGGGCCTGGCATGGTCGGGCTGACCGGCACGCCAGCGCAGGTTGCTGCCATCACCGACCGCTATCACGTGTATTACAAAAAGGTGCCTTACGGTACGAAAGGCCAGTACATGATGGACCACTCCACGTTCGTGTTCCTGCTCGACCGCAACGGTCGTTACGTGGATCACTTTGGACGTACGGCGGACGAGGCGCAGGTTGCCACGCAGATCGTGGGTGAGCTGGCGCGTACGTCGCCAACAGCAACAGCCTTGGTTTGCAGGATCCTCCGCGCAGGGCCGGCGGTGGTGGGGGTACGGGGGGCGCCGTGAATACATCCGTGTAGCAACTGTGTTGCTGAGAGGCCGGCGGCCCTCCAGCGGACGGGCATGGTAGTGCAGGCCGCTGGCCGGCAGCCTCTGGATGGCTCCCCGTTGGCTGGCTTCAGGCGGGGATCGGTCCGCTTTCAGCGTCGCGCACGCGGGCGTTGAGGATTACCAGCATCTTCCGCATCACCGCCACGATGGCTACCTTGCCTTCCTTGCCGCGGGCGCGCAGCGACCGGTAGAAATCCCGTAGCCGAGGCTCATGCCGCATGCCCGACATGGCGGCCATGTAAAGCACCTGACGGATCTCGGCTCTACCGCCGTGGATACTTCGTTTCCCGCGCATGGTACCGCTGTCGTGGGACATCGGTGCCACGCCGACCAGGCTGGCGATTGCCTTGCCACTGATTCTGCCCAGCTCGGGTAGATGGCTGGCCAACACCGCCTGCAGCGCGGGGCCGACGCCCTTCATCGACTTCATTACGGCTAGTTGAGGCTGCTGTTCAACCTGTTCGCCGATCTGCTTTCCCAGGCGTGCGACCAGCGTCTGCAAGCGCGTAATGTTGGCCTGCAGTAGCCGGCGCAATTCACGATCACCGACCATTTCCTGCTGCTGTCGCGCCACGGTCAGCGCCTGCATCGCCTGCCGGCGAGCGCGCACGAATTCCCGCATTCTTTGCTGCCATGGCTCCAGCGGCTGGTAGGCGTGCAGTTTCATCAGCACGGCCATCTTCGCCAATGCGTAGGCATCCAAGCGGTCTGTCTTGGCCACGTGGCCCATGCCCTGGGCCAGCCTGCGGGCCCGCAGGGCATTGGCACGGACCACCGGACGACCGGCCTTGTGCAGGAAATCCAGCACGCGCTGTTCATAGCCACCCGTAGCCTCCAGCACGATCTGGTCCGCCGGGTGTTCTTTCAGCCAGGCCTCCAATTCAGCAAAGCCAGCGGCGGTATTGCTGACCTGCAGAATTTCCCCGTCAGTCGTACCAACATCCAGCTGACGCTTGCTCACATCAATCCCGATCCCGTTCATCGCCAAACTCCGTATAGTCTGGAAGGGTCGAGAGCTCCCCCGCTTGCCCAGTCTTATCACTGCGAGTGTCAGCTCCAGCAACTGTTCGGGCGGATCAAGGGAGATTCCGGCGTGGGCGCCAAGCTACATGGCGATCGTCGAGATCCAGGCTCTTACGGCGGCCCACGCCGGCTCTCGACGCCTACGCTGCCAGATTCCGAACAGATAAGGCTCTTGCGAAACATCCATGTTTCGCAAAGCCCCCGTACCCCCACCCCCGCCGACCCTCTGACAGTGGTTGGTGGCCACGGGGACTACCAACGCTGAGCATTCTTCGGTTCGGTACGTGCGTTATCGTGCTGATCGGCGCTACGTGCAGTCGTTTGGGAACCGGCCCTACCTTGCCGGTGCATCCATCGGTTCCGCATCCAACGCGCACGAGCGCAACGCGCATGCGTCCATCACGCCCGCATGGCACGCCTTGCGCGACGACCGCGCGACGCGCGGCGACGGTAGGGTCGGTTCCCAAACGACTGCCAGGAACACCAATCGGCGCTTTAACGCATGACCCTGACCGAACGCGCTGTGGCCGTTGCTGTTGTTGTTGCGTGTGACTTCCCTGGCCACCAACACACTGTCAGAGGGTCGGGGGGTGCGGTGCCCCCCGTACCCCCGCACCCGCCGGCCCTGCCCGCGCAACCGGGCAAGCGATGGCTGTTGCATTTGGCGTTGCTCCAAAAAAACAACGCGACCAGAAGGCCGCGTTGTTGGGGGAGGGCACTGCTTCAGGCAAAACGCTTCAGGGCCGCCCACCGTTGTTTGCCGAGCTGGCCGCCTGGCGCAGTTCCTGGTCCGCCTGGACCAGCAGCTGCCGTGCGCGTTCGGCGTGGCCACCGAGGCCTTCGCGGTTGGCCTGCTGGGCCTGGCCGACGAGCTGGTAGGCCGCCACGATGTGTTCCTGTGCGGTGCGCAGGTTGCCGTGGCGGTCGCCGATGTTGACCACCGGTTCCTGGGCCTGGGCGATGCCGGCCAGGGCGAGGGCGCCGAACAGGGCGAACGGGGCGATGCGGGTCATGCGGTTCATTGGGTAGTGCTCCAGAAAGTTGGGGTTGCCGTGATCCGCGTCAGCGCGGCCGGTGGACACACGTTATGGCCCGGCCGGGTGCCCCGACTTGATGTGGGTCAAGCGCGCGTGGAAATCATTCTGAATGCGATAAACCAGTAGATTTACTGGTGTTTTCATATTGCGGAACGCTGTTCCAATAAATATTATGGAACCGTAGTCCACATGTTGGATTAGGTGCACCGCCGCCCCCTGCGGTGCCGCACCACCGGCCAGCAGGCCGGTCCAGCCGCCCGGCAACACGCTTCCACGACGGCCCGCCTCATCGCTTTTGTTCTGCGCATCAGACAGGGGGAAGGCGGCAGGCATATCCAGTCCTGCCAGTGCCCACATCCGGGCGATGTTCCAGTGCTGGAGTTACATGTCATGGGTACGAGCTTTGGTGCGCCGTCGGCGCGCTGCCGGCAGTGCGAGTCCTGTCCCCTGGGCGCGGACTGTTTTCCCGGTTCCATGGAGGCAGGCAACCTGCACGAACTCGAAGGCCTCATCGAGCACACCGCGCCGGTCCACGCCGGCAGCTTCCTGTTCCGCCAGGGCGACCCGTTCCAGCACCTTGCGGTGATCCGGCTGGGCACGGTGAAGACCTACTCGATTGATCGCGAAGGGCGCGAGCAGACGCTGGGCTTCCACATGCCCGGCGACATCCTCGGGCTGGGTGCCATCGATGAAGAGCGCCATCCGTGCAACGCCGTGGCACTGGATACCGTGACCCTGTGCCGGTTGCCGTTCCGGGTGGCCGCCTCGCTGTCGGCCCGCATGCCGCAGCTGCAGGCCAAGCTGTTCCGCCTGCTCAGCCGCGATATCGCGCGCGCCACCCAGCTGTCATGCAACAACACCGCCGACGAACGCCTGGCCGCCTTCCTGATCGGCATGGCCGACCGCATGGCCTCGCGTGGCTACTCCGCCAGCCGCTGGCAGTTGACCATGTCGCGCATGGATATCGCCAGCTACCTGCGCCTGGCGCCGGAAACACTGAGCCGCATGCTGCGCCGCTTCCAGGAAGAAGGCCTGGTCGCACTGGAAGGTCGCGAAGTGGAAGTGCGCGGCCGAGAGCGCCTGCAGGCGATGGCGGCCGCCGAAGTGGGCCTGGATCAGGCCCGCCTGGAAGCGGCGTGACCGGTGCCGATCAGGGCCGCCAGAACCCAACCTGCAGCTCGGCCAGGGTCAGGTCGTTGTCATGGTTGGTATCCAGCGACTGGAAGCGCATCTCCGCCACGCGGCGTACTTCCTCGTCGCTCAGCTCGCCATCGCCGTTGAGATCGGCCACCCGGATGCGGTCTGCCGCCGTGAGCTGGCCATCGCGGTCCGGGCCGAGCAGCGCCTGTACCTCTTCGACCGTGACCCGGTAGTTGTGATCGGCGTCGAGGGTGCGGAACAGTGCGCTGCCGTCGTACTCGTCTTCGCTGACCACGCCATCGCTGTTCTTGTCGAGCGTGGCGAAACGGGTGGCAGCGGTGTCGCCCACCGATTGGGCGTGGCCTGCGGCGGCAACGCCCAGGCAGAGCAGGAGGGAACAGGCGAGGCGGGAGGCGATCTGGATCACGGGAAGCTCCGCAGTTGGGCTCGAAAGAGCTCTAGTCTCCTCGGGAACAGCCAACGTCGCTACGGAAGAAAATGCGCATGCGGGCAGTATTTCTACTGATCTGGCACGAGCATTCCAGGCTATGTACAAGCTCGCGATGCCTGATTAACCGCCATGGACGACATCTTCCGTCGCGTCCGGAGCCCCCTTCGAGGGTATCATCACGGATGACCTGCGCAATGTGGTGGCAGATGAAAACTATGGGGATAGCATGAAAGCTAACTGGTTGAGCGATTTTATAGCTGAATTGACTGCGCCTGGTAGGCTGGCGGCGAACGTCAAGAAAGTGGTTATTTACTATCGTAGTCGCGGGACTTGGTGCTGCGGTTTGACTGATAAGATTGAAATTGCAGCTCTTGATAAAGTAATTACGGCTGGAGTTGGTTATTGCAAAATAGGTGCGAGCAAGGCCTATTACTTTCCTCTTCCCGATGTCGATGCGGTTGTTCATGTTTCTTTTGATGTTTTCCCAAGAAAGTCTACGTTGACCTCTGTATTGGAGAATGTTGAGAAAATTAAGGAGAACTCAAGGCATCGTTTTGATGCGCTGCATGACTCTCTGACGGGCTGTAAGAACAGAAAGTCATTTGAACTAGATTTTTTTAATGCCATCTCTGTGCTCGGTAAGGTTCACTCGCTGGGCGGCACTCTGCTCTCTCAGGGAAAGTTGTCATCGGTAAACTTGGTGACGGTAGATATTGATTTCTTCAAGCGGATCAATGACGGCCGTGGCCACGAGTACGGAGATATGGTTCTCCGAGGATTCGCTTGGTGTCTGCAGGACTACTGCGGAGAGATGATGGAACAGTCGCCCGGCGTGTCTTTTGAGCTTTATCGCTTGGGTGGTGAGGAGTTCAATATTCTAATTTGTGGTGAGATTGATGAAAAGTATCTAATAGAGACGGTTGAAGGGTTGCGGGGTGTTGTCGAAAGGGAAATCATTCCATCAGACCATCAGAGCAGAATTTTCGATCAGCCAGGGGTGCTTATTCCTCCGATGTCCGAGAGGAAGATTACTGCAAGCTTTGGTGTGTCAAGGGTCGTCGGATTTGTTCTGGCAACTGACATCCATGCGGTGGTCGGGAAGCTTAAAGGGCAAGCCGACAAGGCCCTCTACTCCGCGAAAGGATCTGGTAGGAACTGCGTCCGATACTTTCCCGACATCCTTAAAAAGTATGGCCGCGTTCTCGAGCATGATGAGTCTGCAGGTGTTGTTGCGATTGACATTGGACTGGAGGCGGGAGTTGTAAAAGGTCGCGAGTTTTTTGTGGTCCCGGAACGCTATACGGGTGAAACCTCTTACGTGATCGACGACGGTCGGTCTAGAAGGACTCTGGGTAAGTATCCGAGGGTTAAGACGGCCAAAATCGTGGCCTTTGACGTCCAGTCGGAAATATCCTTCTGTTCCGTATCTGAAAAAAGGGATGGTGTTCAGGTTATTAGTGGGGCATTCCTAGAGGCAATTCCTTTGGGGTTGTTTGGTGGTCTCTCCGGGCTGCATGATTACAGTGAGCTGCCGAAGGAGATCGAAGATAGGCAAGCTCTTCGTTTGTGGATATCAGGGGCAGACGAGAGTCGGAGACGAATGGTGGCTATTAGGTTTGCCAAGATTCGAGATGTTGAGTTGAAGCATGGGAGCGTGAAGGCAAACGAAATACTTGCTGGCGCGGTTGCCGCAGCTAAGAGAGTGTTCCCGGCTCCGATCAAGGTTGTCCAAACCGAGATAGGGAACTTCGGTGTTGCATTCACTTGTGACCCGGACGTAGTTGACGAGTTGATGTCGAATGTAACGGATCTCCTTAATGAACTTTGCTATGAGGTTGTTGATTTTTCCTTGGGGATATTTGATGAGGAATCAATCGGCGAGGTCGAAGATGGTGATTTTTCTCTGGACAAATCTGCGTCCTACGACTACGCAACTATCGCTGCCGCCTCTGCAGCAGCTAATTCATGGCGACGGTTCGATTCAGCCGCCCCTCTTTCGGTGATTAGTGAGAGCTACTCTGCAGGTGAATACGAGAAGTTGTTGGCGGATTACGGGCGTTTTAAGGATCTAGGTATCGTCGGTGCCAGTTTCGAGAATCACGCTGGACTCGCGTACTTCCTCGATGGGAAAGGCGAGCTTGCTTGTTCTTGCTTTAGAGCGGCTGTTGAGTTTGCGGATGAGCCCGTTGTGAGAAGTAATCTTGGAATTTCAAATTTCTACTTGGGGCGTACCATTGAGGCTTTCGACAACTTGAGGCTGGCGCTTAATGCGAATGGAGGCGTCCACCCGAACGAGAATAGCGCTGCACTTTTCGCGGTCGCCGGCCTCGATGCTCACATCGCCCGAAATGATCCAACACTGCGCGAAGTGGAGTCTATCTTCCAAAGCGCTTTGGGGCAGGATGAACTTACATTTCTGAGGCGCGGCCAGTTCGAAGCGGCAAAGGATCGATTAACTGTGCTTCTCGCTGCTGAGTAATATTCGTTCCGGCAAACTGTGAACTGTATGCCCTGCGTTGCAGGGCGATGCCTCAGTTGAAGCGCCAGCGGATGCCTGCATACACGCCGCGCCCATCGCCCGGGGTCGAGCGGGCCACGTCCTTGCCGGCGTCGTCATAGGCCGGCGTGACGGTGGCCGCGTAGTGGCGATCGGTCAGGTTGCGCAGCTCGGCCCAGGCCTGCCAGCGGCCGTTCGGGGCATCGAAGCCCACCCGCGTGCCGAAGATGAGGTGGCTGTCGGCGCGGAAGCTGTTGGCGTAGTCCACGAACATTGCAGAAGCGTATTCGGAGTTGACGGCGGCGTAGAACCCGGTCGGATGATCGAAGCGCAGCTCGCCCTGGTAGTAGTGGCGCGGCAGGCCCGGCAGGCGGTTGCTGCCGAAGCGGGCATCGTGGCGATAACGGAAATCGCTGAAGGTGTACGCCTGGCGCAGCGAGAGGCGACCGTCGGCGCCCTGCCACAGGGTGCTGTCCAGCCCCGCCTCGATGCCGCGGTGCACGGTCGGGCTGGCATTGTTCTCGGCCACGAACAGGTTCGGTACCGGAGCGACTTCCACGCTCAGCAGTTCATGCAGTACGCGTGCGTAGTAGCCGGTCAGTTCCCAGCGGCCGAGTGCGCTGTCGCCACGCGCGCCCAGTTCCAGCGTGGTGGCGGTCTGGTTGTCCAGCGCCACCGGTGCGCGCTGGCGTCCGCTGGACGCGCCGTTGCCGGGCGCGAAATACAGGTTCGAGCCCCAGATCATCGACCACGGGTGCGCCGGTTCCACCGAGCGGCTCAGGTTACCGAACCACTGCGTGGCGGGCGTCTGCTGCCAGGTGAAGCCAAGCCGCGGCGCGTAGTCCCAGTCGCTGCCCGACAGCCGTTCCGGCGTGCTCGGCCAGGTGACCTGCACGTCGTGGCGGGTGTTGATCAGTGCAAGCCCGGTCTGCAGGCGCAGGGTGTCGCTCAGTGCCAGGTCGTTGCCTACATGCAGCGTGCTGTTGGTGCCGTGGTGGGAGAAGTCGCGGGTATGGGTGCCGGCGGGGTATCCGTTGCTGGGGTAGCGCAGGGTTTCGCGCACGTCCGCATCCAGGTCGTGGGTGACGCGCAGGCCGAGCGTGGTCACGCTGTCGCGCCCGAACAGCCGGTGCTGCCGCCGGTAATCCAACGTGGCGTTGAGGTTGGTGTAATCCAGCTGCTGCCGGTACAGGCTCTCGTTGAGATCCATCGGGTAGTGGTGGTAGACCAGCCCCGCCTGCAGCGAGGAATCGTCGTCGATCTGCAGCGTGGTCATGTTGCCCAGCCAGGTGCTGCCCGGCTGCGGGCGCTGCGCATCGATGGCCAGGTTGGCCGGGTTGGCCGCACGCGGATCGTTGCGGATCTGCGCGCGGGTGAGGCGCCCGGGCGTCTGGTGGTTGGTTTCGCGGTAGCGCAGGAAGAAACGCGTTTCCAGCTGCGGGGTGATCTGCCAGCCCACGTTCGCCATCGCACCCTTGCCGTCACCGGCGGCGTGCTGCTGGTAACCGTCGTATTCGGTATCGGTGTAGGCCAGGTAGTAGTTCACGTCGCCTGCCACGCCGCCGTAGCCCGCGCTGCGCTTCTGGTAACCACGGCTGCCCGCTTCGTACTGCAGCTCCAGGCCGGCGGCGTCACGGCCACTGCGGCTGACGTAGTTGATCGCGCCGCCCAGTGCCAGCGCGCCGGTTTCAAACCCGTTGGCCCCGCGCAGCACTTCGGCGCGGCTCAGCCACAGCGGCTCCAGCAGTTCATAGGGCGTGCCGCCCGGGCCGGTGAGGGGCAGGCCATCGAGCGAAACCGAGATGCCGGAGGCATGCGCGCCGGGGCCGCGGTTGATGCCCGAGCCCCGAATGGACACCTTGGCCCCTTCGTTGCCGGGCGACTGCGCGCTGATGCCGGGCTGGTAGGCCAGCACATCGGCGGTACCGGCCAAGCGGCCGTCGGCGCGGCCCAGATCGATCACGTTGCCGGCACCGGGCACGCGCTTGAGCGCGGCACGGGCCTGTTCGGTGGTGTCGGCGGCGGTGACGTTGACCGATTCCAGCGTGGTCGGCTTGTCGGCCGGGGCAGCGGAGGCGGTGGCAACCAGTACGGCCGAAAGGGCCAGGGTCAGCGCGGACAGGGTGGGACGGTACAGCGACAGAAGAGGGGGCATGCGTCTGGAATCGGTACGGAAAGAGGCAGCGGCGCGCAGGCGCAATGACTGTAAACCACCGCGAGGTCGCGAAAGTTAACAGGTTGCGCCGCCGCCGTCACCCACCGAATGCGTACGGGGCTTACAGAATCCCCGGCAGATCCAGCCCCTTTTCCTTCGCGCATTCAATCGCGATCTCATAGCCCGCGTCTGCATGCCGCATCACGCCGGTGGCCGGGTCGTTCCACAACACGCGTGCGATGCGCTTGGCGGCCGCTTCGGTGCCGTCGCAGACGATCACCATGCCGGCGTGCTGCGAGAAGCCCATTCCCACGCCGCCGCCGTGGTGCAGTGACACCCAGGTGGCGCCGCTGGCGGTGTTGAGCAGGGCGTTGAGCAGCGGCCAGTCCGATACCGCATCCGAGCCGTCGGCCATCGCTTCGGTTTCGCGGTTCGGCGAGGCCACGCTGCCGCTGTCCAGGTGGTCGCGGCCGATCACCACCGGCGCCTTGAGCTCACCGTTGGCAACCATCTCGTTGAATGCCAGCCCCAGGCGATCACGATCCCCCAGGCCTACCCAGCAGATGCGCGCCGGCAGGCCCTGGAACTTGATCTTCTCGGCGGCCATGTCCAGCCAGCGGTGCAGGTGCGGGTTGTCTGGAATCAGCTCCTTCACCTTCGCATCGGTCTTGGCGATGTCCTCCGGATCGCCGCTCAGCGCGGCCCAGCGGAACGGGCCGATGCCGCGGCAGAACAGCGGGCGGATGTAGGCGGGCACGAAGCCGGGGAAATCAAATGCGTTTTCCACGCCTTCTTCCAGCGCCATCTGGCGCAGGTTGTTGCCGTAATCCACGGTCGGCACGCCCAGCGCATGGAAGGCCAGCATGGCCTGGATGTGGTTGGCCATCGACGCACGCGCGGCCTTCTCCACGACTTTCGGCGCGGTCACGCGCTGTTCGTCCCATTGCTCCACCGTCCAGTCCTGCGGCAGGTAGCCGTTGACCGGGTCATGCGCGGAGGTCTGGTCGGTCAGCAGGTCCGGCTTGACCCCGCGCACCAGCAGCTCGTCCAGCACGTCGGCGACATTGCCGAGCAGGCCCACCGACAGCGGCTTCTTCGCCGTGCACGATTCCTCGATCAGGCGCAGCGCTTCGTCCAGGTTGTCGGTCCAGGTGTCCAGGTAGCCGGTGCGCAGGCGCATCTCGATGCTGCTCCTGCGGCATTCCACCGCCAGGCACGAGGCACCGGCCATGACCGCGGCCAGCGGCTGCGCGCCGCCCATGCCGCCCAGGCCACCGGTGAACAGCCACTTGCCGGCCAGGCTGCCGTTGTAGTGCTGGCGGCCCATTTCCACGAAGGTTTCGTAGGTGCCCTGCACGATGCCCTGCGCACCGATGTAGATCCAGCTGCCGGCGGTCATCTGGCCGTACATGGCCAGGCCCTTCTTATCCAGCTCGTTGAAGTGGTCCCAGTTGGCCCAGCGCGGCACCAGGTTGGAATTGGCGATCAGCACGCGCGGCGCATCGGCATGGGTGCGGAACACGCCGACCGGCTTGCCCGACTGCACCAGCAGGGTCTGGTCGTCTTCCAGGCGGGTGAGGGTCTCGATGATCGCGTCGTAGCTTTCCCAGTCGCGCGCGGCGCGGCCGATGCCGCCGTACACCACCAGTTCCTGCGGGCGCTCGGCCACGTCCGGGTGCAGGTTGTTCATCAGCATGCGCAACGGCGCTTCGGTCAGCCAGCTCTTGGCGGTGAGCGTGCTGCCGGTGGGGGCGATGATGATGCGGGAGGAATCGTGACGGCTCATGCAGCACTCCGGGAGTTCGCGAATTCAAGGCAGGCGGTGAGCACCTGCTGCAGCGTGTGGCGCAGCGGCGCAGCGTGGTCGGGGTCGAGCGGGGTGGGCCAGCTGTGCACGTCCACGAGCTCGGGTTCGTGCATGTAGCCGCGGCAGGCCAGCTCCATCTGCAGGCTGTGCACACCGCCGGCGATGTCGCTGTAATGGCGGGTGATCCAGCCACCCTTGAAGCGGCCGTTGCGAACGTGCGGCAGGCCGCTGATCCGGCACAGGTTCTCCACCACGTCGCTGAGCGCGTTGTCGCAGGAGGTATCCGGTGTGCCGGAAGGACCGGCGGTGCCCAGGTTGAACTGCGGCAGCTCCCCATCGAACAGGTGCGGGATGTGCGAGCGGATCGAATGCGCGTCGTACACCACCACGGTGCCGTGGCGCTGGCGCAGGCGGGCGATCTGCGCGCCCAGCGCCGCGTGGTAGGGCGCGAAATACGTGTCGCGGCGCTGGGCGATCGCGTCTGCATCCGGTTCCCGGCCCAGGTGGTACAGCGGCTGGTTGTCGAACGTGGTCAGCGGGCACAGGCCGGTGGTGTTCTGGCCCGGGTACAGCGACACGCCGCTGGGGTCACGGTTGAGGTCGATCACCGACCGCGAGATCGCTGAGCGGACCGTGGTGGCGCCCATGCGCTGCGCGAAGTCGTACAGCTCATGCACCCACCAGTCGGCATCGCGGCGGGCCAGCCAGGGCGACACGAAATCACCGGCCAGCGCATCGGGCAGCTCGGTGCCGGTGTGCGGGAAGCTGACGATCAGCGGCGCATCGCCTTCGTGCACCTGCAGCCAGTCCGGGTGGGCGTTCATGCCAGCGGCTCCACCTGCGGCAGGATGTCGGCCAGTCCTTCGGCCAGCGCGCCGCTGCGCACCAGCGCGGTGGCGGCCAGCATGTCCGGGTGGAAATAGCGGTCGTCCTGCAGGGTCGGCACGTGCGCACGCAGGCGCTGGCGCACCGCTTCCAGCGCATCGCTGGAACGCAGGCCCCCGTGGAAGTCACAGCCCTGCGCGGCGGCCAGCAGTTCGATGCCCACCACGTTGGCCGCGTTCTCGGCCATCTGCAGCAGCCGGCGTGCGCCATGCGCGGCCATCGAGACGTGATCTTCCTGGTTGGCGGAGGTGGGAATCGAATCCACGCTGGCCGGGTAGGCGCGCTGCTTGTTTTCCGAAACCAGCGCGGCGGCGGTCACCTGCGGAATCATGAAACCGGAATTCAGGCCCGGCTTCGGGGTGAGGAACGCGGGCAGGCCCGACAGCGCCGGGTCGACCAGCATGGCGGTGCGGCGTTCACTGATCGAACCGATTTCGCACACCGCCATCGCCAGCATGTCGGCGGCGAACGCCACCGGTTCGGCGTGGAAGTTGCCGCCGGACAGCGCTTCGTTGGTGTCGGTGAACACCAGCGGGTTGTCGGACACGCCATTGGCCTCGATCGCCAGCGTGGTGGCGGCCTGGCGCATCACGTCAAAGGCCGCGCCCATCACCTGCGGCTGGCAGCGCAGGCAGTACGGATCCTGCACGCGCACGTCGTTGTCGCGGTGCGATTCGCGGATCGCCGAGCCCTGCATCAAGGTGCGCAACGCCGCCGCGGTGGCGATCTGGCCACGCTGGCCGCGGATCTGGTGGATGCGCGGATCGAACGGGGTGTCCGAGCCCTTGGCCGCTTCCACCGACAGCGCGCCGGTGACCAGCGCGGCCTGGAACACGGTGGTGATCTCGAACAGCCCGGCCAGCGCATAGGCGGTGGAGTACTGGGTACCGTTGAGCAGGGCCAGGCCCTCCTTGGCGCCCAGCACCAGTGGGGCCAGGCCGAACCGCGCCAGTGCATCGGCCGCCGGCAGGCGCTCGCCGCCGACGAAGGCCTCGCCCACGCCAATCATCACGCTGGCAAGGTGCGACAGCGGGGCCAGATCGCCCGAGGCGCCCACCGAACCCTGGCACGGAATCACCGGCACCAGGTCGTGCTGCAGGAAGGCTTCCAGCAGGGCGAGGGTTTCCGGGCGGATGCCCGAGGCGCCTTGGGCCAGGCTGGTCAGCTTCAGCGCCATCATCAGGCGCACTACCGACGCGGGCATCGGCTCACCGACGCCGGCGGCGTGCGACAGCACGATATTGCGCTGCAGGGTTTCCAGGTCGTCGCGCTCGATGCGCACGCTGGCCAGCTTGCCGAAGCCGGTGTTGATGCCGTACACCGGCTCGCCCTTGGCCACGATGTCGGCCACGGTCTGCGCGCTGCGGCGCACCGCCTCGGCCGACGCCGGGTCCAGGCGCACGCGGGCACCGTCGAAGATCGCGCGCCATTGCGCCAGCGTCACCGCGCCGGGCTGCAGGGTCAGGGTCGTACTCATGGAATCTCCAGGCATTTCAATGTTCAGACGGATACGCCGCGCATCACGCGCGCGTGCAGGGGGTTGAAGCCGATGCGATAGACAAGGTCGGCAGGTGCCTCGATGTCCCACACGGCCAGGTTGCAGTCCAGCCCGACCGCCAGGCGGCCAATGCGCGCCTGCCGGCCCAGTGCACGCGCCGCTTCACGGGTGAAGCCGGCAATGCACTCGTCCACGGTCATGCGGAACAGCGTGGCGGCCATGTTCATGGCCAGCAGCGGGCTGGTCAGCGGCGAGGTGCCGGGGTTGCTGTCGGTCGCCAGTGCCAGTGGTACGCCGGCCGCGCGCAGCGCGTCGATCGGGGGCAGGGTGGTGTCGCGGGTGAAGTAGAACGCGCCCGGCAGCAGCACGGCCACGGTGCCGGCCGCGCGCATCGCGGCAATGCCATCGGCATCGAGGTGTTCGATATGGTCGGCCGACAGTGCGCCATGCCGCGCCGCCAAGGCGGCGCCGTGCTGGTTGCTGAGCTGTTCGGCGTGGATCTTCACCGCCAGGCCGTGCGCCTGCGCGGCCACGAACACCTGCTCGGCCTGCGCGGTGCTGAAGGCGATGTTCTCGCAGAACACATCGACCGCTTCGGCCAGGTCCTGCGCGGCCACCGCCGGAATCATCACGTTGCACACCTCATCGATGTACTCCTGCGCCTGCCGCCCCGGCGGCACCGCGTGTGCACCGAGGAAGGTGGGCACCACCTCGACCGCGCGCTGCCGCGACATCTCGCGGGCCACGCGCAGCTGCTTGGTTTCATCGTCAAGTGAGAGGCCATAGCCGGATTTGATTTCCACGGTGGTGAGGCCTTCGGCCAGCATCGCGTCCAGCCGCGGCAGGCTGGCGGCCAGCAGCTCCGCTTCGCTGGCGGCACGGGTGGCGCGCACGGTGGAGACGATGCCGCCGCCGGCACGGGCGATGTCGGCATAGCTCACGCCCTGCAGGCGCTGTTCGAACTCGTTGGCGCGGTTGCCGGCATACACCAGGTGGGTGTGGCAGTCGACCAGCCCCGGGCTGATCCAGCGTCCGCCGCAGTCCACGCGCCGTGCCGGCTGCAGGTGCGTTCCGGAACCGGCCGGGCCGACGTGCACGATGCGGCCGTCGTGGGCGGCGATCACGCCGTCGCGGATCACGCCCAGGCCGGGGCCGTCGACGGTGATCAGGTGGGCGTTGGTCCAGAGGGTGTCACAGTGCATGGCAGCAACCACGGCGGCTTATATGTCTATACAATATAGGCGCCACTTCCGGGATGTCCAGTGATGCCAGCCAACCCCGCTTCCGTCCTCGCTTTCCACGCCGACCATGCCCTGCTGCCGCAGGGGTGGGCGCGCGATGTGCGCATCGTCTGCGCCGGCGGCACCCTGCAGTCGGTCACCCCGGGCGTGCCCACGCAGCCCGGCGACACCGCGCTGGCGATTGCGTTGCCCGGGCTGGGCAACCTGCACAGCCACGCCTTCCAGCGCGGCATGGCCGGGCTGACTGAAATCGGCGGGCGCAGCGGCGACAGCTTCTGGAGCTGGCGCGAACTGATGTACCGGTTCCTGGCCCATCTGCAGCCCGATGCGGTGCAGGCGATTGCCGAACAGGCCTACGTGGAGATGCTCGAATCCGGCTTCACCCGCGTGGGCGAATTCCACTACCTGCACCATGCCCCGGACGGCACGCCGTATGCCGACCGCGCCGAGATGGCCGCGCGCATCGCCGCGGCAGCGCAGGGCAGTGGGATCGGCCTGACCCTGCTGCCGGTGTTCTACGCGCACGCCGATTTCGGTGGCGCCGCGCCGAACCCGGACCAGCGCCGCCTGCTGCATGACGTGGAGGGGTTCGCCGCGCTGCTCGACGGCTGCCGCCATGCGCTGCGTGGACAGGACGACGCGGTGCTGGGCATCGCACCGCACAGCCTGCGCGCGGTGACCGGCGAGGAGCTGGCGGCGCTGCTGCCGCTCAACAATGGCCCGGTACACATCCATATCGCCGAACAGACCCGCGAGGTCGATGCCTGCGTGGCCTGGAGCGGGCTGCGCCCCGTGCGCTGGCTCTACGAACACGCCGCCGTCGATGAACGCTGGTGCCTGGTGCATGCCACCCACGTGGATGCCGACGAAGTGCAGCGCATGCTGGCCAGCCGCGCGGTGGTCGGGCTGTGCCCGATCACCGAGGCCAACCTGGGCGACGGGCTCTTCCCGATGCAGGCCTTCGCGCGTGGCGGCGGCCGGTTCGGGGTGGGCTCGGATTCCAACGTGCTGATCGACGCGGCCGAAGAGCTGCGCCTGCTCGAATACGGGCAGCGCCTGCAGCTGCGTGGGCGCAACGTGCTCGCGCCGCAGGAAGGTGTTTCCAGCGGGCGCTGGCTGTTTGAACAGTCGCTGCAGGGCGCCGCGCAGGCCTTGGGCGTGAGCACGGGCCTGCAGCCCGGTGCGCCGGCCGACGTGGTGGAACTGGACCCGCAGCACCCGGCGCTGATCGCGCGCGAAGGCGATGCGTGGCTTGACAGCTGGGTGTTCGCCGCCCGTAATGGCGCCGTCCGATCGGTCTGGCGCGGGGGGCGCGAGCTGGTACGGCATGGCCGCCACCTGCAGCGCGACGCCGTTGCAGCGCGCTTTGCCCACGCCCTTCGCGGCGTGCTTGCCGCGCACTGAACGTGGCCGCCACCCCCTACCAGGATTCCCGCGTGACCGGCAAGAAGGCCGAAACCCTCAACCAGCGCATCCGTGCCGACCTCGAGAGCCGCATCCTGAGTGGGGAATGGGCGCCGGGGTTCCGCATTCCGTACGAGCACGAGCTGATGGAGCAGTACGGCTGCTCGCGCATGACCGTGAACAAGGTGCTCACCGCGCTGGCCGAGAGCGGCATGATCGAGCGCAGGCGTCGCGCCGGCTCGTTCGTAGCGCGCCAGCCGCCGCACCTGGAACAGGTGGCGCTGGAGATTCCCGACATCGCCATGGCGGTGGGCGCGCGCGGCCATGTGTACGGCTACCAGCTGCTGGACCGCGCCTACCGCGCGCCGAACACGCAGGTGGATGAAGAAATGGCGTTGTCCGCTGGCGAAAAACTGCTGGCCATCCGCTGCCTGCACCGTGCCGACGGCAAGCCGTTCGCGCTCGAACACCGGCTGATCAGCCCGGTCGGGGTGCCTGAAGTGCTGGACGTGGATTTCAACACGACCGCGCCGGGCAGCTGGCTGCTGCAGAACGTGTCGTGGACCCGCGCCCAGCACCGGATCAGTGCGTGGGGCGCCGATGCCGCAGCAGCGGCCCTGTTGGAAGTACCGCTGGGCACCGCGTGCCTGGTGATCGACCGCCTCACCTGGCGCGGCGAACAGCCGATCACCTGCGTACGGCAGATGTTCCTGGGCGATGCCTGGGACCTGGTGGCCCGGTTCGCGCCCGGCGCGCGCTGAAGCTTACGACGTGGCGCACTGGCGCCAGCGCACCGGCTCGTCGGTGTTGATGCGGGGATTGAGCTGGATGCGCACCGTGCGCAGTGCCGGATAGCGCTTTACCTGGGTGCAGATGCGCGGCCAGACCTCGTCGATCTCGGCTGAGCGGTTGACTGCCAGCGTCTGCCGGGTCTGCCAGAACGCGCTGAGCACGCCGTCCTGCTGGGCCAGCAGCGTCGCCAGTTCGCGCTGGTAGACCGCCAGCGTGGCCGCATCGGGGTCGGCGATGGTACCGAGGATCTGGTTCGGGGCGGCGCTGTGCGCTGCCGGGGGCGGCGCGGCAGCAGCGGCGGGGGTCGGGTTGGCCGGCTGGGCGGGTGCAGGGGCGGCTGGCGCGGGCGGGGCGGCCGTCGGCGGGGCCGCCGCCGGTACCGGTGCAGGCGCCTGCGCGGCCGGGTCCAGGCG
>NZ_JASCOP010000299.1:0-220 GCF_029959395.1 Stenotrophomonas sp. PS02300 | reverse complement strand
ACACCATCGCGCATCGCGTGTGCCGGCACCTGTCGCGCCGCGGCTGGCTCGAAGGCGAAGACGAATCCGTGTTCCTGTCCGACAGCGCGGGTAGCGACGACGGCATGGATGGGCTGCGGATGAGTTCGATGACCTACCGCATCGCCACCGGTCGCGACGCTGGCCGCAAGGTCGTCACGCTGCAAACATTGCCCGGTGACGCAGGCTCGCTGGAGGGCGA